>CALNZF010000087.1:0-4883 GCA_942490965.1 uncultured Nitrosopumilaceae archaeon
CTTAATATTGAAAAATATCAAAACATCGAAAAATTTGATCAGCTGATTAAGAAAGTAAAACTATATCGTAATTGGGGTGATTGTTATGGTTATTATCTCTTAGCAACTGGATATGCTGATATTATGATTGATCCGATAATGTCACCCTGGGATTTGCTTCCACTGATACCAATAATAAAAGGGGCAGGAGGTACAATAACTGATTATAGAGGTGATGATCCCATTAATGGTAAAAGTGCAATAGCATCAAATTCAAATATCCATAGTAAAGTAATTTCGATTCTTAATAATTAATAGTAACTATAGAAAAAAGAAAAGCACTACAGTAGCTGAAACTAGTAACGATCTGTGATCACTCCGGAATATTTTTTACTGAATAATAGTATAGTGCCAACTATCCATAAAAGTAAAATTACCAGCAACACCGGTGACAGAAGATCAGTGATAGGAGGAACATAAGCTATTTATTGCTCCAAGTTTGTAACTATTTCTCAAAGGAAAAATAATCGCAACTAAGAATTATAAATAGAGCACTGGTGATGAAAGCATATTTCTTCAGGTTTTTCTTATCATTGAATATCTCAAGTAAGCAACGGATTAGAATCAGTAGCCCACCATACATAAGAATGAAATATAAAATATTAACAGGGAGGGAATGTTTCCCCAGAATGTTAATGTAACGAAATCTTTTTCAGGAATTTTGAAAGTCTTGTTTTTGTAATTCAGAATAATATGTATTTGATTTTTTGCCTGGCTTAAGACTTGGAATTTCACACACCAAGTCCTTTTTTCTCAATTTCATTGAAAGATATTTCACTTTGTTCATACTTCTTTTATCCAAATAAGTTTTCCAGATAGTCCCTTTACGTCACTTATGACAATGTTTTTATATGAAGATTGTCGAAAGATACTTTGTCAAGCTTGTAGGATACTTTACAACCTTCAATCCCAAAAGTGCACCTGGTGATGGGATAGTCTTTAATAGTGACATTTTTTATGTAACCAATTTCTAGAAATACAATAAGATGCTGCTGAGCCATAGAATAATCTGGTTTTTCATACAGGTAATTTATGAAGAAAGTATTCGGTTTACTCAATAAAAAACCCCGGAGAATATTTCCGGGGTCATAGACGATAATTATTTTTTTGTTTAAAGTGAGGATCCCATTTTGAATCTCATATTCACAAAAATTTTGTAAACTCCAAAACTTCCATCCTCTAATCTGGACAGTATTAAAGAGGGACCAATAGAGAAGGCGCTGAATGCCCAGCTCTCAGCAATTTTCTGTACCGTTAATGTCATTACGTATTGAGGATTTCGATGATGGCTGCTGGTCATAGCATCAAAAAGGAAATCGAACGTGCTGCCTGCAAGAGACATTTCCCTGAAATCAAATCCAAAGTGCCATTCCTTTAAATATTGTGCTGCGTAAACTCTTCCTTTAGTTGCGCCAAGTAATTTAACCGGGCATCTGAATCTTCTGTTTGAAGGAATCGTCAACTAACCAGGCTTGATATCTGATGCTACTAATCTTGAAGAAAAAGAATTTGATGATTTTGATATGATTGATAGTAAAAAATTTGCGTCACATTTACGAAAAATTTCAAAGCCTACATTAATTGTTGCAAATAAAGTTGATGTTGAGGGTGCCGATAAGAATTTTGCACGCTTAAGAGAAAGATACAATGATTCTATAGTAATTCCAGTTAGTGGTGACAGTGAATTTGTTCTAAGACGTGCAGAACAAAAAGGATTGATAAAATACTCTCCTGGTTCTGAAACATTTGAAATTATAAAATCTGATGAACTAAATGAAAAACAAATCCACGCATTAAATTTTATCAAAAAAGGTATAATGGGAGAATACATGCGAACCGGCGTGCAATTTGCAATCAATGTTGCTGTTTTTAAACTGCTTAAAATGAATTCTATTTACCCTGTGGCTGATGAAAAGAATCTTGCTGATAAAAAAGGTAGGGTATTGCCAGATTTAATTTTACTAAAAGATGGAGCAACTATCAATGATCTTGCTAAAGAGATTCATTCTGATTTAACAAAAGGACTTCTTTATGGAAAAGATTTGAGATATAATTTGAGATTGCCTGTTGATTATCAATTGAGAGATAGAGATGTGGTGTCTCTAGTTAGTGCTGCAAAAAAGTGATTTAATCATTGAATTTCTTTCTTTAGTTTAGCCAAAACATTATTTGTCATTTTTAACAAACCATCTATTTTTGGGTCTCCTGCAAATGTTCTTGTCATGTATGCTGATTCCCAAAAGTGGACATAACCACTAGTATGTTATATTGTGTAACAACCAGTTAGTTGAGCCTAATACTGATCCTCAATATGGATAAATGATCTATCTGAAACCTTGAGATTTTTGAATATGTCTGGGTGTATGATTTTTGCCAAAATTTCAATACCTTCAACTGTTCGTATACTTGGTTTGCTGAAAAATGAATTTGCGTCTACTGCAAAAATTTGATTATTTTTAACTGCTTTGAGATTCTTCCACGAATTCTTATTTTTTAGAAATTTATCATACTCTCTGATGGTTCTCTGAGTATCAAAACCGCATGGCATCATGATGATTATGTCTGGGTTTGATTTGACAATCTCATTGATATTTAATCTTCTAGAGCGTTCTCCTGTTTTACTTATCATGTTTATTCCTCCTGCAATTTCAACCATTTCTGGAATCCAATGACCTGCAGTAAAAAATGGTTCAATCCATTCTATTGCAAGAACTTTGAGGTTGACACATTCGTTATTTTCTCTAATGTTTTCAATTCTTTTTGATAATGCATCTGTTATTTCTTTAGCCTTTTCTTCTTTTTCTAATATTTTACCTAGATCCATCACTGATTTAATAATCTCATTCATGTTGTGAGGATCCATCGAAAACAATATTGGTTTCTTTTGAAGGATCTGAACTGCTTTGTTGACCTGATTAGTGTATGCTGCACACACTTCACATGTTTCTTGCGAAATAATTAGATCTGGATTTGCATTTTTTAAATTTTTTTCATTTAATGTAAAAATATCTTTTCCTTTATTTAACAACTGACAAGTCATTGTATCGATTTCTTTGCTGGTTAGTTCTTCTGAATTTATCACTGAATTAATTACATGTGGCTTTAATGTTGCATCTTTTGGATATTTGCATTCATGAGTAACACCATATAGATTATCCTGCATTTCAAATTCATACAATAATTCAGTCGCACTAGGTAAAAAAGAGACAATTCTCTTCACTGTCATATTTTCAATTAGAAATTATCCCTTAAACATTATCCGTTGACAAATCATCAATTTTTATAATTAGGCAACTTAATAGGCATATTTTGGGCATGATTTTGTATGTCGTTTGACTCTCAAGACATTAGGCGTTCAATTTTGGCCAAATGGCATGAAACTCTTTCAAAACATGGGAATTTGTTCTCATCTGATTCTATTAGTGGTAGTAGCCCTCCATCTGTTTTTGTTGGTTCTCATAATTATCCTAAAGTGTTTGTGGGTCCGATGGTTCCTCCTGTCCATGGTGATACTAGTTTACTTGATAGCCCTGAACAATGGACAGGAAAATCATTAGAAGACATTGTAAATTTTAGATTAAACTTGGTTCGAGGAATTCAAAAAATTGCCGTTGATAAAACAGATGGACGTTATATTGAGAGTCTTCAAGAAGTGGCAATGTCTTCAAAACCTATTGACTCTGACTTGATATTTCAAACATCTACATCTTCGAATATCTCTTTAGATGGAGAAAGTGCACCATTTGGACCAACCGGAGAAATAAAATCTGCAAAATTTTCTGGAAGCACTTCCGTAAAACCAATTGAAAAAATTTACTATGATAAAGATTTGAAAGCACAAGATGCTGTTTTAAATTTATATAATTCTGGAATCGAAATTTCAAAAATTCAAAAATGTTTTAGCATTGGGATGTTGGGACAAAAAAGAAAACTAGTTCCTACCAAATGGAGTATCACTGCAACTGACGATATTATTTGTAAATCCTTGACCGAAGAAGTTTTAGATTATGGCTTAATTGATTCTTGTAGGGTTTTCTCACACGAGCATTTAGGAAATATTTTCACTATAGTTCTATTTCCACATAGATGGATTTACGAAATGATTGAAGCTTGGTACTCTGATGGTGTATTGGGGTTTGGTTCTGATTACGAGGATGCACGTGGAATTGATCATCCGCCTGCAATAGCCGGTGCATATTTTGCAGCAAAATTAGGAGTTTTGGAATATTTGGTTAAAATGAAAATTCAGGCAGGAGTTATCATTCTACGAGAAATTAGACCAGAATACGCAATTCCAGTTGGCGTCTGGCAAGTTCGTGAAGGAATCCGTGAGGCTATGGAAAAAATGCCTTTGTTTGCCGATGATTTTAGTAATGCATTGTCTCTAGCATCTCAAAAAATGAGTATCAGCAAATCTGAATGGCTTGCTCATGGTAATATTTTAGGCTTGATCAGACAAAAAGTTCTGTCTGATTTTTTTTAATATGTTGCTTTTTTATAATACAAGAGATTAAATTCGTGATTTTATGGTTGACATTGAAAAGATGAGTGAAGAAACTACTGAAGACACTTTTTCAAAATATGGGTTTTATGATATTAGTGAATCTCTTGAATTAAACCTGCCAAATACTGAGATTAGAATTAAAAAAATTAGTGAAAATGTGTTTTCATATTCTAGAATAAATTCTGATGGTGACTCTGTTGAAAAAATAATTCCTACCAAGTCCTCTAAATTTCAAATTGAATTGTGTCCTATAAGGCCATTAAATTTTCCTGCAAAGCGAACAACTCATATGTATTTGGACCTTGACACATCTATCTTTTTATCTGATAATTCATCTGCT
>CALNZF010000088.1:0-8337 GCA_942490965.1 uncultured Nitrosopumilaceae archaeon
TGAAATTGCTGATAAATCAATTTCAGCACAAAATTTGTTGCTTGATAGTTGTTACGAAGAATACTGTTAATCTCATAACATTTTATACCTGAGAAAAAATTCCTTTGCTTAGGGCCCGTAACTCAGCTTGGTAGAGTAACCGGCTCATAACCGGTGAGCCAAGGGATCGAAGCCCTTCGGGCCCATACCCTATCTGAGTCTTTATTTGGTCCCATGATCATAAAGGAGGTATCATGAACCATCACGATTATTCCCTCGAAGAACTCTCAGACATTACACCGTTTGAGAATTACACATCTGCAATCAGGGACAAGTCAACTCGAAAAAAATACGCAGGACAACTTGAAATGTTTCTAAACCCTGATTACAATTGGGAAAAGTCTCAGCAGAAAAGAAAATTACTTTCAGAGAAAAAATTCACAATACTTGTCAATAACTTTGTAAATCTAATTAGAGCGGATCCAAATGCTGAAAAAATTACAGATTTGTTCTGGTCTAGGGAAGTATTGTTCTCGCATGATAATGATACACGCTATTTTGAATCATATACGTTGGTCAGCTGATTAGCTTACTAGTAATCTCTGTGTTTTACCAGACTCTATGTGCAACTATTACTAACTATAACCATGAAAACACAACAAATCTCAAACTGGGATAAAATGGTACATGCTCCATTCAAGAAGGTTGTAAAATTCGATCTCATTTGCATGGGAATCGGTATAGCAATGGGAATGGGCGCAGGTGCTTACCTTGTTGCTAGCGGCATCTTGGGCTAGCAACAACTTCTTTTTTTATACTGATTAATTATGAGTAACAATATGCAATTCCAAACAATAGAGCCATCTTACACATCAAAAGAAGGTTGCAGATTAGTCTGGAAGGGAGTTGATGAGGATGATACTGATGTAGTCATTTTGAACAAAAAGGAATTGGAAGATCTTGTTGAAATTTTTAAAAAAAATTCTACTGGTGAGGTAGAACTAGAAGACCAATCTAGTTTCATTAGAGTAAATTCTGATGTTACGCAGTTTACATTAACAAATCATAGATTACTTGAGGTGAAGACTGCTGAAATTCAAGAACAAGTCTTAGAATATGCTAAGATTCCTCATGAGCCACAATATGTCTACATAGGCACAAAGGAGTTCTATCCTTCTGTGTGGATCAGAGATGATGACAAATTACAAGAAAAACCTTCTGAAAAAAAATCAAAACAATCCCTCATTGAAGCCATCTTGTCTTCCGAACCTGAAAAAATTAGACAAGATCTATCTCCAACAGATTTGTTTCGAGTATTTGCAACAAGACGTTCAACTAGAAAATTTGATAAAACCAAAGTAGAGGACTGGAAGATTGATAAAATTCTCTCAGCTGCTGATGTTGCACCGACAGCTGGAAACTTTCAAGGATTTCAGGTATTCTTGATTAAAAATAAACATACCAAAGAAGCACTTGTAGAATCTGCAAACAAGCAACCTTATGTCAATGCACCAGTTGTTTTGGTCTTTTGTACTGACCCATCTCGAGTGAAACTAAAATTCCCTCCAGACATTTTGGAGAAATTCTCATTACAAGACGCAACTATAGCAGCTGCATTTTCATTGTTAGCAGCTTCTGGAGTAGGATTAAGTACAATTTGGATTGGAATGTTTGATGAGGAAAAAGTAAAGACGATTCTGGGAACTGATTTGAGACCATCATCAATTCTTTGCATCGGTTATCCAGATAAGAAAAAACCTCCAAAGTCTAGAAGAAAACTCAAGGAACTAATCAAAGTGATAGAATAAGATCTGTAATCATTTTTATCCTGTGTTGAGGATGAATTTTGATGACTGATCTTATAGATGAAACTGCAAATTATGTATTGGATCTTGCCAGCCCTCAAAGATTAAATATTTTATTCAAATTATTAAACAAAGATTTCACTCCGACTGAAATAGCCCATGAGTTGGAAGCTACAAAACAAGAAGTTCATAGAAATTTTATCAGATTAGAAGAAAGTGGTCTAATTGAAAAAAAGAATAATGGCAAATATACTACCACCACATTTGGTGAATCTGTTTGCACACAAGTGCCTACTATAGTATTTTTCTCACAGAATAGAAAATATTTTGAAGAGCACACTTTTGCAGACATTCCGTTTAAATTCAAACTTAGATGTGGGCAACTGGCTAATAATCAACGAATCAAAGGTGTCTCCAAAGTATTAGAACAATGGAAATCAATCTACAAAAATTCTAATGAGTACATCTATGAGTCATTGTCTGAGATACCTCTTGATTTGATAGAACCAAGGGTTAAACAGATTAAAAAAGGTGTACAATACCATTACATTTTTTCTGAATCATCTGTAGTTCCTAAAGGAAGAAAAGCATTATTGAAGAAATTGGGATTTGACAGTTTCATTGAAAAAGGGTTGGTGGAAAGAAAAATGGCAAAAAATGTACAGACTATGATCGTTCTTAATGAGAAAGAGGCATGTGTTATGTTTCCCACAAATGATGGTGAGTCAGATATTACCGAGATGTTTTACAGTGATGATTTAATGTTTCATGAATGGTGTCTTGATTATTTCAGATATTGTTGGTATGGCTCAGATGTATTCCAAGAAAGTAAATTAAAAGAATGATTTTACCTTACATGTGTCATTTTATCCTTCAAATAAGAGAGTAAATCTCAAAGTCAGCGATTAAAAGAACTGATCAATATTTTCTATTGAAACTGAATAAAGTACAACTCACGTCGGGCCTTAGTCGAGAAGGATGTTAATGTGATTTAATGAATATCGCTTAAGGAATTGAACCAAAATTTTAACAGAAATTTCATTTCAAATCTTGAAAATCAATATAGAAAATTGCAATTCAAATTATATACTGTAAGAAAAGATTAACGGGATGGTAAGCCAACCTATTTGGATTGCAATCGTAATTGGTGTTTTCTTTGTAGGGATTGGTGTAAGTTACGCTCATTTTGCAAATACATATGATCCAATGTCAATGAAATTTCAAAATCAAGGATTATTTGATCAAATGATGTCCAATAATCCTATGATGTCTCAACAATGGATGGATTCAGGAATGATGGGTCAACAACAAATGATGAATGATCCTCAAATGATGAATCAATGGATGAATAATATGATGAATGATCCACAATCAATGCAACAAATGCATGATATGATGAGTAATCCTTCATACATGAACCAAATGATGGGACCAATGATGAACACCATGATGAATGATCCAGATATGCAACAACAAATGATGACTCACATGATGAGCAATCAAGAAATGATGAACTCTATGATGAGCAATCAAGAAATGATGAACTCTATGATGAGCAATCAAGACATGATGAACATGATGATGGGAAATAACATGATGATGGGAAATATGACTGAAAGTATGATGGATTCAGGAATGATGAACCAAGACATGATGATGCAAATGATGCAAGATCCTGAAACAAGAGAAAAAATGATTCAGATAATGTCCAAACATGTAGATGACATGCAAAAACTATTCTCTTTAGAATTAACTGATGATGAATTTAACACCCAAATGGCAGAATTGATGCAAGATCACATGACAGAGATGCATGAAATTATGCCAAGTCAATCTATGCATAGCTCCATGAAGTGATATTTTCAAAGATTAAAGATAGGCACGATGACTTTTTTTATTTCTAAAACTGTTCAAGCCATTACTGATTTGTAACATTATTCAATTACAATGATCATCTTTAACTAATTTCATCGTTAGATATTTTTAATGACTAAAACAAGCTTGTTGACTATTCTAATTGCAGCAACTTGCAATTACTATAACTCTGCAAATTATGGCACAGGAAGAAAATACTGATGTTAGTGTATGGGATTCAAGTATGCATGATGTTATGATTACGTAGATGTCCTAAAATACTAAATATTGTAACAGGTCTTGTCGAAGTAGACCTCTATGATTGAAAAAAAGATAAAATTCTTGCTAGTTGTTTTAGGTGTTTCAATAACTGTTTCCTTCCTTTCATGGTCTGGAATTGTATCATTTGCAGATGTGGACAAAGATGGAATTGCAGATTCATTTGATAATTGCCCGAATCTCTCAAATCCAATTCAATCTGATTTTGACGGTGATAAAATAGGTGATGATTGTGATATTGATGATGATAATGACAATGTTGTAGATGGCATGGATGCTTTTGATGATGACCCTGCAGAATCACTTGATTCTGACGGTGATGGTGCGGGAGATAATGCCGACATTGATGACGATAATGATGGGGTGTCTGATTCTCTTGACCAGTTTGATACTGATCCTGCCGATTGGGCGGATTTTGACTTTGATGGGATGGGCTCAAACCAAGACCTTGATGACGATAATGACGGAACTTTGGATACTGAAGATTCTGTTCCTGTGTTGTCCTCAGAGGCTCTGGCTACAAAATATCTGCGAGATATTCACACGTGTGCAGACATGGATGAGGGAACACTACGTCTGATTTGCTATTCTGAATTTTTTGGCAATCTTGCAAAAAATGAGAAAAACAATGCTGATGCACTTGAATTGTCCATAGCGTTATCCAAGATGGGTACCATAGATGACTGCCATTTTGTATCTCATGAGATTGGCCATGTGGCTTTTGAAGAAACAGAAGATGTATCAAAAAGTCTTCATGGGATGGATGGCACTATGTGCAGAGGTGGATACTTCCATGGAGTTCTTGCATCATACTTCCATAACATTGGCGAATCAGACAAACCATTCCCAGACACATACAAAACAATTTGCAATGATTTGATTGGTTCTTCCAACTATCAGGATTGCGTTCACGGGCTAGGTCACGGTTTTGTTCATTACTTTGGTGATGATTTGGATTCTTCATTGGACTCTTGTCATGAGTTATCGTTATACCAAAACATATTGTGTGTCAAAGGTGTAATGATGCAGTATACGGATAATGTTCTAACTAGAGACGGAATATCTGAAGAAACCATTTCAAATCTTTGCAGTTCAGAACATCTAGAAAAAAATGATTATTTCGAATGCAGCATGTCTACTGGAACAACCCTTGCATTTTTTGCCAACCATGATTTGCAAAAAGGTCAAGAACTCTGCAACATGATTTCAGATAACGTATCACAGAATTATTGTATAGATGGGTTAAGACTGGAAATACAGGATTCAGAAAAATACGAGTCATCTCCACTTACTGAAGATATCCGAGAAAAATTCCAACCACAATGGGTCGGTAATCGCATAATAGATATTAGAACCCCTTCAACAATTTCAAACTTCATTTACGAGTCCGAAACTGGCATGATCCTGTTTTCTTTTGATAAACCACAGTATGTCATTCTCTTTATTCCAAATGATCTGCTTCTGCCTAAGAGTTATGCTGTATCTGTTAACGGAGTTCTAATCAATGATCTTGTGGTAGAATCTGATTTCATGGGGAAAGATGTAACAATGTTACAGTTTGTCCCAAACCATTCAGGCACGGTTATGATATCTCCTGTTCCTTGATTGAAATAAAGACTAATTGTCATTTTAAAAATGCCTAATTTTTGGAACGGATAGAACCTCCCAAACCCAGATCATGTTGCATTCAAATCCTCTACGATTCACAACGCCCACGGTTTGGAACTTTGGATTCAAATCTATGTTTAAGTTATATTTTAGCTGCGCCAAAATTGAAAATTGAATAAATCCAATTTAGAAATAATTCAAAAATTTTATGAATTGTTTAAAAACCAGGAAAATAATTATCGAGATTTTTGCCATGATGAAATTGAATGGATTACTTCTGATGGGATGCCTGATGGTGGAGTTTTTCATGGAATTGAGGCTGTTTTTGAAGGTTATTTTCCAAAAATGTTGTCCAACTTTAAAGAATTTCACGCTATTCCGGAAAATTTCTTTGATATGAAAGATCATATGATGGTCACTGGAAAATATCGTGGAATTTCAATTAAAAACAAATCATTTGATGTTTCATTCTCACATGTGTATTTAGTACAGGAAAATAAAATAATTCAATTTAGACAATTCACAGATACTAAAACAATTCAAGAATCATTAAATTAATTCAAAAATATCTTATGAATGCTTTCTTTTGTCAGATGAAGTTTGTATATCTCATCATTTTTTAAAACAAAGATTCTATCGTGCATCAAAAACAACTCTATCATGTCTGTAAGACCTGATTTCATAAAATCTTCTGCCTTGTATGGGCAAAACATCAATCCTGGCAGTCGTGCATCATCATATGTTCTTTCAAGCTCCATTGCATGAGAAAATGAATTGTTTGCAATGTCTGTAATTATAAAATCAACACAACACAATGGTTTTTTACCTGATGATTTTGCAATATTTTGAATTACTTTGCCACAGTATTTTGAACCCTCAACTCCGTGAGGTTTGTATGGTTTTACAGTTCCATTAAACCAATCAAGTTTTGATAGGATTTTTTCTGCATGGTGTTTTGGTGGCACTGCAAATGATTTGAACCATTCTGTACCGCTAGTCATTCTGTCTAGGGATTTTAGAAAATTATTCATTGATTTCTCATCTGAATAAATCAACAAATCATGAACATGCGGTGTCGGTGATTTTTTATCTAGCCATTGTTCTACTGCATCTTTAACAATTGAATTAATTGAAACACCCATGGCCTCTGCTTTTTTTCCTAGTTCAGAATGAACAGACTCGTCAAATCCTCGAATTAGAATATCTTTTCCCAACGATATCGTTTCTGACTGTAACTATATAAATTATGATATCATGATAGCACTAAAAGTAATACTAATATAATGATATCATGATATCATAGTATGCAAACCAAACAAATTCAAAAAGAGTTAGTCAATGGTGTTGACGTTCCAAAATTAACACAAATCATTGATGAATTAACTCAAAACCCTGACTTGGCTCAATTCCATTTTTGTGCAAGGAATAACTGGGTCAGCGGGGGTGAAAACCAAACAACTGTGAACGAGTTTTACGGTGGTGGTGTAAAGCATGTTCGAAGCAAGCCGTTTGTCTTTACAAAAGACGAGCCAACCGTTTTGCTTGGAAATGACCAAGGTGCAAATCCAGTAGAATATGCATTAACTGCGCTTGCAGGGTGTGTCACTACCACATTGGTGTATTATGCATCAGCAATGAATGTCAAAATCAAC
Organism: uncultured Nitrosopumilaceae archaeon; assembly: GCA_942490965.1. Taxonomy (GTDB): domain Archaea; phylum Thermoproteota; class Nitrososphaeria; order Nitrososphaerales; family Nitrosopumilaceae; genus Nitrosopumilus. The sequence goes on from CALNZF010000088.1 coordinate 7,178, forward strand.
AAAGTAGAGTCTACTTTGGAGGGAGACATTGACTTGAGAGGTCTGCTAAACATTGATGAGAACATCAAGGCAGGCTACAAGAGCATTGATATCAAGTTCAAGATTGATTCAGATGCATCTCCTGAGACATTACATAAACTCATGGAGATTGCAAAAAAACACTCACCAGTAGCAAATACCATGACAAATGCTACTCCCATCAATGTGAGTTTGGCGTAATGCCAACTTTTTTCTTTACTTTAGACTGTAAGAGTAAAAGATTCGAAGTACTTATGAATGTCAAAACTAGTTTGTGATTTGTTGAAAATTTTTCTAATTTTCTTGTTTGTGTGTGGTATTGCAATATCTTCTGCTTTTGCAGTTGAGGTAGAATTGGGAGAAACAATATCTTATGATGAACTGGAACTATCATTTTACGATATTGAAGACTCAAGGTGTCCTCTGGATGTGACCTGTATTTGGGAAGGTGAAGTAATTGCAAAAACCAGGATACAAAACCAAACTCATGATTACCATGGGGATTTTAGAATTGGAACCACAATTTCTACAATTTTTCCATATGATGTTACCCTTATTGATGTAATTCCTCATCCGACTACCACTCAAACACCAAATTATGTGGCAATCTTTGATATCGTGAATTTTGATTATGTTGAAAAAACAGGAACCAAAAATTCTAAGGTGTTATCTCCACTAAAACAATTCAAAAATGGTATTCCTTTCTCTGAAATCAAATGCAATGGAAATCTTCAGTTAACTCAGAAATATGATGACAGTCCTGCATGTGTCAAATCAGAGCATTATTTCGAGTTGATTAAAAGAGGCTGGGTTAGCGATATTATCATTGCAGTCCAATCGCGAGATGTTTTCCTGGATGCTAAAGACGCAACATCATCATACATGGAAAAAATTATCCCTACACTAGATGATTTCAAAAATACTTTGTCTGAAACCTACACTATTGATACTGTATTTTCTAAATTTGGGAAACCTCATGATGATATTGGAAGCGGAATTCATATCTATGTCTATGAACTAAATGATTCTACTAAAATCTGGATTGGATACACGGATCATATATGGTATGTGCAGCATGTTGATTCTGATGATAATTTGATAGAAGAATTGTTTGTAAAAAATGAAAGTTAGATCTTACTTTA
>CALNZF010000089.1:0-5124 GCA_942490965.1 uncultured Nitrosopumilaceae archaeon
TAGGTCCAGCAATTTCCGAAGTTGCAATTCCAAAATCTGTGCGCATCTTTTCTTTTACGCCCTCAGACATTTCAATTACGGTTTGTTCGCTAACTGCCCCATAAGCTTCAAGTGTTTCATTTTTCACACCTAGAATTTCCATTTTACTTTGATTGGAATACGACACCACACCACCCATAAAATAGCCAGACGAACCTGACACACTTGTGATATGGTGTGATCCTCTTCCACCCGTACAGCTTTCTGCTGTGGACAAAGTTTTGGATTGAGAAAGTAGTAGCCTTCCAATTATCTCCTCGATTTTGTCTTTTTCGAATCCAAAAATATATTTAGGAATAAGACTTTTAAGTTCCTCAATTTTTCGATTTACTTTTTCAAGAAGAACTTGCTTATCATCACCTTTTGCGCTTAGTCTCAAACGCACTATTCCAGATGATGGGAGATAAGCCAACTTAATACTGTCTTGTTCAAGGCTATCTTCCCAATTCTCAATTTTATCAGCCAAAAATGATTCGCCAATTCCTTGGGTTAAAATGGTTTTATGGACAATCTCAGGAGTTTTGAATTTTCTTTTAACTCTAGGAAGAATTTCGTGTTCCATCATGTTTTTCATCTCATAAGGAACACCAGGCATGGACACATAAACAGTCCCGTCTTTTTCAAACCACATTCCAGGAGCAGTGCCTACAGGATTATGAATAACAGTACAGGCATCTGGCACTTCCGCTTGCTTGCGATTTCGGTCGGTCATTTCTCGATCGAACCGCGCAAAAAGCGCTTTAACATGATTGAAAACCTCTTGATTGAAAACCAAGTCCGAATGGAAATATTTAGCTAAAGTATATTTGGTAATGTCGTCTTTAGTTGGTTTGTATCATTGAAAAAAATTACTCAACTGGCTTTTTCTCTGTTCTTTTGACACTGTCTTTTTTCCTTCTTGCTCCAAAACTAACCAAAACTAGTAAAAATCCAATCCCTATCAAAATTCCTGACAATAACTGATAAGCTTGATTTTGATCTTCAGATATCATCAAATCAATTATTTCTTCTTCAGTCATACCTGATTGACCTAAAGGTTGTTCAGCAAATATGATGGTGAGAATAATTCCTAGACTGATCATCATTATGCCTCCACTTAGAATTTTTTTATCTACTAGAACCATTTCTAGAATTAATTAGGTTTCACCATATATTAGGTATTTTGCACTTTTTAAAATCCTTCAGGTGGTCTTTGTACAAATACATTGCAAATTAGCGCATCCGTCTTTTCATCTCTGTATTGAACATTACATGAAACAAATTTCCCTTTCAATGCACGTTCTAAATCTTCTTTTGTTTTTTCTTCGTATTGTGGTTGTTCAGGATCGTCGATCTTACTCATAATGATTTTTTCAACTTTTCCATATTGATCTTGATTAATCTTCTTGTGTGACTCACTAGTAATTCAAAGCGTTATTTGTAAGAATTGAAATTACTGCTCCGCCTATCCATCGCCCATGGAGGCATAATGATGATCAGTCTAGGAATTATTTCTTCTTCAGTCATACCTGTTTGACCTGTCGGCTGCTCTGCAAAGACAATAGTAAGAATTATCCCTACACTAATCATGGCTAATCCTCCGCTTAGAATTTTTTTATCTACAAGAACCATTCTAAATCATAATTGTATTTCATCATATATTAGGTATTTTACAAATTTTAGAATCCTTCAGGTGGTCTTTGAACAAAGACATTGCAAACTAGTGCATCTGTATTTTTATCTCTATATTGAACGTTGCATGAAACAAATTTACCTTTTAATGCTCGTTCCAAATCCTCTTTTGTTTTCTCTTCATATTGAGGATGTTCAGGATCATCGATTTTACTCATAATGATTTTTTCTACTTTTCCATATTGCTCTTGATTGTCTTTTCTTGTGTGGCTCACTAGTAATTCAAAAGCGTTATTTGTAAGAATTGAAATTACTGCTCCGCCTATCCCATCGCCCATGATGTTATTTTTTTCTGTTCTATAATTACTTGCTGGCAATGCTTATTTCAAAGTCTGGCACAAGTCCTTTTTCTTTTGCCATTTCAAATAATCTTCTGATTGATTCTTCGCCTGGTTCTCCCATGTTTACTGTGACCTTATTTACATACATTTTTACAAATTTCTCGATGAGGCTTCGTTCTTTGCCTCTGGCATATTGCATTGCATATTCTATTGCATCGTCAAAGTGTTCAATTCCAAACTCAATTGATGCTTGTAGGTATTTGTCAAACTTTACAATGGTTTCCATGCCTAGGTCTGTTCTCATTACATTAATTCCAAGTGGAACTGGTAGACCGTTGGTAGTTTTATCCCACCATTCTCCAACATCCAAAATTTTGACGTTCCCTTCTTGCTCATAAGATAACTGCGTTTCATGTATTACAAGCCCTACGTCGACTTTGCCTGATTTTACGGCTTCGGGAATATCACTAAAATTCATTTCCACATAATCAAATTTACCAATCATTAATTGCAATAGTAGAAATGCTGAAGTCATTTTTCCAGGAATTGCAATTTTACATTTTTTAATCTCATCAATACTCATCTGTTTTCTAGCTGTAACTATTGGGCCGTAATTAATTCCAAAACTTCCACCACTTCTCAATATTGTATATCCTGGAATGAATGCACATGCGTGAACTGAAACTGCAGTTACATCTAGTTCTGGGTTTGTTGCTTTACGATTTAATTTTTCAATATCTTCAATGACGTGATTTACCTTGAAATCTGGAGATGGAACTTTACCTGTAAACATTCCATAAAACATGAATGCGTCATCTGAATCAGGGGTATGTCCTACAGAAATTTCCATGAGTATTTTCTAAATTCTCGTAATAAATACCACAACCAAATTGACGAAACTAAAATGAAAATAACAGTAATTTCTTTTTATCGTAAAAAAGTTTCTAGAGGTTTCGAACGATATGATCTGCTAGAAGGCTAAGGTTTAATACCTGAATCCAAAGTTTTGCGAATATGGCAAAATTCAAGTCAACTTCTGAGGTTATGAAAATTATCAAAAATAAGAAAAATATTCGTAATTTTGGTGTCATTGCTCACGTTGACCATGGTAAAACAACCATGAGTGACAGCCTTTTGGCATATTCTGGAATTATCGCCCCCTCTGCTGCTGGAAAAGCACTTGCTATGGATTTTGATAAAGAAGAACAAGAAAGAGGAATTACAATTTACCAAGCTAACGTAACCTTGCTTTTCAACCAAAAAGATCAAGAATATGTCATTAACATGATTGATACTCCCGGACACGTAGATTTTAGTGGAAGGGTTATTCGAAGTCTTAGAGCAATTGATGGTGCCGTCGTAGTATGTGATGCAGTTGAAGGTATCATGACTCAAACTGAAACTGTAACTAGAATGGCACTTGAAGAAAGGGTGAGGCCTGTTTTGTTTATCAACAAAGTAGACAGACTCATCAAAGAACTAAGACTAACTCCAGAAAAAATGCAAGAACAGTTAGTAGAAGTAGTTACCACTTTTAACCAATTAATCGATACATATGCCGAACCTGAATACAGGGAAAAATGGAAAGTGTCCATTCAAGATGCTAGTGTAACATTTGGTTCTGCAAAAGACAGATGGGCAATCAATATTGATATTATGAAAGAACGAGGAATTACGTTCAAAGATGTAATTGATGCATATACTAATGAAAAAGTTTCAGACCTTGTTGAGAAAGCACCACTGGCTGACGCTGTTCTTGGAATGGTTGTAAAACATCATCCTGCACCACATGAAGCTGTTCAATACAGAATTCCACAAATTTGGAAAGGTGATTTGGAATCTGATATTGGAAAAGCATTACTTGCATGCAGTGATGATGGCCCTACAATTATGATGGTTGTAAACATGGTTTTAGATCCAGCTGCAGGACCTGTGGCTATTGGACGATTATTTTCTGGTACTATCAAAGACGGCCAAACTCTTCACATCATAGATGAAAAAAGAGAGGGACGTGTTCAATCTGTTAATTTCTTTATGGGTAACCAAAGAGAACAAGTTGGAGAACTCGGAGCTGGAAATATTCCTGCATTGTTGGGTTTAACTGAATGTAGAGCCGGAAATACCTTATCTTCTGTAAAAGATATTCCAATGTTCGAAGGTGTCAAATATGTCTCTGAACCTGTTGTACAAATTGCAATCGAGCCAAAACATCCTAAAGATTTGCCTAAGCTTGTAGAAATTCTAAGACAACTAACAATTGAGGATCCAAACCTAATTGTGAAAATTGATGAGGAAAGTGGTGAGACAATTATTGCTGGAATGGGTGTATTGCATTTGGATGTTGCAACACATAGAATTCAAGATGCAAAATGTGAGATTATTACTTCTGAACCTTTGATTAACTATAGGGAAACTGTAAAGGGCGGATGTGAACCAATTATGGCAAAATCTCCAAATAGACATAACAAAATTTTCATGAAAGTAGAACCTCTAGAGCCAGCAATTGCACATATGCTGAGAACTGGTGAAATCAGTGATTTAAAAGATAAAAAGGCTGTATCTGATTTACTCAAAGAAGCAGGTTGGGACACTGATACAATAAAAAGAGTAATGAAGTTTGATTCACGTGGTAATGTTTTGATTAACGGAACAAAAGGTGTTCAATTTGTTCAAGAATCAACTGATTCTATTAATTCTGGATTTGAAGAAGTAATGAAAGAAGGTCCTCTATGTAAAGAACAGATGAGGGATTGCAAGTTTATCTTTACTCACTTTGTTCCTCACGAAGACACCGCACACAGAGGTCTATCTCAATTGGGCCCTGCATCCAGAAGAGCATGTATGGGTGCATTACTAACTGCAGGTACTGCCGTTTTAGAGCCAACCTTGGCAATTGAAGTTCGTGTACCTACTGATTTAGTTGGAAATGTTGCAACCATTCTTTCTGGAAAGCGTGGTAAAGTACTTGACATGTCACAAAAAGGGGCATCAAGTATTGTAATTGGTGAACTTCCTGCATCTGAAACATTTACTTTATCTGAAGCAATGAGAGGTCAAACTGCTGGTCGTGCAACTTGGAATACTTCCTTTAAGGCATGGACTGAAGTTCCAAAATCGATGCTAGCAACTGCGG
>CALNZF010000090.1:0-7940 GCA_942490965.1 uncultured Nitrosopumilaceae archaeon
ATGGCAATACGCCAAATTTTGCCACATTGACATTGATATGTAGCTATAAGACAAAAAAACTTGGAGAATTACTTGAGTCAAAAATTCATACTATAATGAAAAAAAAGGAAACAGGTTCCAAAAAGCTAGATGTATCTATAAATAAAATTCAAACCAGACCTGCTGTCTTAGAAGAGTCATCTGATACAAAATTTTATGAGATGGTTGAAGATCTTGCTAAAAAACATGAAATTAAAATTAAAAAACATTCACAATTTATTTCATCCGACATTAGTAATGTTCCAACAAAACTTCCTGCATTGGATGGATTTGGACCTTTAGGCCATAACTATCGTTCAACAAGAGAATACATTATTCATGATAGCATTATAGAACGTTCTGCATTGCTATCTTCTGTTCTCTTTAGGTGTGCTGAAAAATGAGTCTTGAATATGAGCCAGTTGCACTTGCAGCATTAATTGGCCTTTCAGGATTTTTTAGTGGTTTGGAAGTGGCACTTGTAGGTACAAGTCAAGCAACAATAGAGCGATTAGTGAAAAACAAAGTCAAAGGATCAAAGTCACTTCAAAAACTACATTCCAATCCTGGTTGGATGATGTCGAGTGTAAATCTTGGAAATAACCTTGTGAATATTGGATCTGCATCTCTTGCAACCGTTGTTGCAATTGAAATTTTTGGAGATAATGGGATTGGAATTGCAGTGGGAGTGATGACATTTTTAATAATTATTTTTGGTGAAGTAACGCCGAAAACATATTGTAATGCAAATGCAACAAAGGTTGCACTAAGGTGTAGTGGAATCCTTTTAGCTTTTAGCTATGTGCTTTATCCTATAGTTTGGGTGCTGGAAAAAATCACTCGAGGAATCATAACACTTACTGGTAGCGGTTATCGCCCACCTGCATTAACGGGTGAGGAAATTAAAGGTATTATTGATCAAGGTCACAGAGATGATGCATTAGAAACATCTGAAAGAGATATGGTTCACAGTGCATTAGAATTTGATGACAATGTGATAAGATCTGTGATGACTCCCAGAACTAAAATGTTCAGCTTACAAGGGGATGTTGAATTGTTTGATGCTGCAGATATAATTCATCAAAGTGGACATTCAAGAATTCCAATTTATGGAAAAGATCGTGATGACATAATTGGAATTTTACATGTGCGGGATTTACTAAAGCATCTAAAAGATAGTGAATTACAGAAAAAGAAAATTAAAGATTTTGTCCGTGAACCTAACTATGTATCACAAGAAAAAAAAATGGGTACTCTTCTCAAAGAAATGCAATCAAAAAATACCCACATGGCAATAGTTGTTGATGAATTTAATGGTGTAGAAGGATTAGTCACCATGGAAGATCTTATTGAAGAAATAGTGGGAGAAATTCACGATGAGACTGATGTTGACGTTAATTTATTTGAAAAAATTGACGAGAATACGATAGTGACTAATGGTGATATTGAGATAGATGAGATCAACAAAGTATTCAAATCAAACATTCAATATTCTGATGATTACTCTACACTAAATGGATTATTGCATGAAAAACTTCATGACATTCCAAAAATCGGAGATGTCGTGAAAATTAGCTCTATATCAATTAAGATTGAACAAGTAGAGAAAAACAAGCCTACCTCAATTCGAATACAACGAATTTTAGATGAGGTGTAAATAATTGCAAGATAAAGTTGGAATAATTATTAATCGCCTTGTGTATGGCTTCACTTTTGCATTTTTGTATCAATTTGTTATTGGAATGATAACCTCCCTATTTTCAATATCTTTGACCGGAAATGTACAGGATCTGATTTCTGGTGTTGAGCAGATTGAATCTCAACACGGTATTTGGCTTGTGACTTGGTGGATACTCTCGACAATAATCATTACATCTATGGCGTTGTTGATAATACGATTCAAAAAATATCTGTCACCCTATAAAGGCGAAAAAGATATTGAAATTCCTCCAAAGATTACTGCCGTCACTGCCATAATCATTGGGGCTTCTATTTCATTTCTATTTTTCTTACTTGATACAATAATTGGATTGGTTACTAAAACAGGATCCACCACTGATGTAACTGCAATATATCATGCTGCACTCATAGGTGACTTTACACCATTAGCTGTTAGTATAATATTTTCAATAATTGCTGGCTTTATTATTATAGGTGTGGCAAGCAAGACATCCAAAGTCAAAGAACTCACCAATGATCTAGGTTTGCAAAATATATCTGGCATCATGAAACTTAGAAATATTACTAAAACCCGCAAAACCACATTATCTGATACAATCGGTCAAGGTCCTGGTACTTTAATTCATGTTGGAGAACAAAAAGTAGAACATGTAACAGTAAATTTAATCGAATATGATTCTGAAAAAATTAATGAAATTGATGATGCAACATTTGAAGAATGTTTAGACTCTAAAAACAAGCCAAATGTTTCGTGGGTTAATGTAATTGGAGTTCACGATCCAAAAATTATTCAGACTTTTGGAGATAGTTTTGGTATTCATTCTCTTCATCAATCAAACATTATGAATACTGAACTAAGACCTTCTGTTGAAATATTTGATGATCATATACTGATAATGTTGAAAATGCCTCACTATGATACGGCAACAGGAAAATTAGATTTAGAACAAATATCTATGGTGTTGGCTGAAAACCATCTTTTAACTTTCCAAGAAATTAAGGATGACTTTTTTGATGAGATTAGAAAACGATTAAGAAATGATGCGGGTAATATCAGAAAACGAAAAAGCGACTATCTTGCTTATTCTCTTCTTGATGCTATCGTTGATAGTTATTTCTTAGTATTAGAAAAGATTGGCGATGTGACTGAAGAATTAGAAGAAGACTTGATGCAAAACCCTACTTCTGAAACGATGCAAACAATTCAAACACTAAAACGTAGAATGATTGCATTAAGAAAAGCAATAGGACCTGGAAGAGAGATAATTAATTCTCTGGAACGTGAATCAACTGTTTTAATATCTGATGATACTAAGACATATCTTCGTGATGTCTATAACCATACTATTCAGGTGACTGATTCTATTGAAGGATTGCGAGATGTAATTGGAGGCATGCTTGACACATATCTATCAAGTGTGAGTAATAGAATGAATGAGGTGATGAAGACTTTGACCATAATTGCGGCAATTTTCATTCCTATTACATTCATAGCTGGCATTTATGGAACTAATTTTTCATATGTGCCAGAATTAGAATGGGAGGGAAGTTATTTTGTAATGTTGATTGCAATGGCAACCATATCTGGAATAATGATTGCTTGGTTTAAGAAAAAGAGATGGTTTTAACCTGAATCAATGTAAAAAAACCTGTTTTTTAGAATCTTTCAAAAAATTGAGGGTAAATGATGAGTAACAAAGCGCTTCAAAGGGCATATGATATTCTTGAAGGTACGAGTGATGACAAAGTTACAAAAATCTTTCAATTTTTTATTATTGCTTTAATTACTGTAAATGTTATTGTAGTCATAATTGAAACAGAAGCCTCTGTTTTAGATGAATATGGTTATCTCTTTACGCCTTTTGAAATTTTTTCTGTTATTATTTTCACCGCAGAGTATGTTGGAAGAATCATGGTTTGTAAACTAAATCCTAAATATCAAAATTCAAAGTTTGGTTTAGTTAAATTCGTATTCACTCCTATGATGTTAGTTGATTTGGCGGCAGTACTTCCATTTTTCTTACCCTTTGTAGTTGCCGATACTCGTTTCATTAGAATAATTAGACTATTGAGATTGTTCAGACTCTTCAAACTTGCAAGATATTCTGATCCTATGCAAACTTTGGGCCAAGTATTCAAATCAAAGGCAGGGGATTTGGCAGTTGCATTTTTTATTTTATTTATTGTATTGATTTTTGCATCCAGTTTGATGTATCATGCAGAACATGAAGCTCAACCTGAATCTTTTTCTAGTATTCCTGCATCTATGTGGTGGGGAATTGTTACTCTTACTACGATAGGCTATGGTGATGTTTATCCAGTAACTGTTCCTGGGAAACTAATTGCTGCTGGAGTTGCCGTGATTGGAATTGCAGTCTATGCAATTCCTACAGGAATTATGGCATCTGCGTTTACTGAAGAATTGAGAAAAAAGAAGGAGCAGAATAATACATGTCCTCATTGTGGAAAGGATATAACACACAATCAGTGAAGGTATTAGAAAATGAACATCGAAACAATAGAGAATTCATTTAAACCAACTTCTGACAAAAAATGCTCTATTGCAAAAAAAGGAATGGTGTCATCTGCATTCCCTGATGCTACAAAAGCAGGAGTTGAAATGCTCAAAAAAGGAGGTAATGCAATTGATGCTGCGTGTGCTACTGCTTTGGCATTAGGCGTATGTGAGCCTCAGGCCTCTGGACTTGGAGGTCAATCTATGGGAATTATTCATATCGATGGAAAGTCATATGCAATTGACGGTTCTAGCCGTTCTCCATCATTGGCACATTCTTCAGTTTATGCTAAGAAAAAATATCGCCGTCTAGGATACAAGGCAACTACAGTTCCAAGCACTCTTTCTATGATTGGATTTTTGCATGAACGATATGGTAAACTAGAATGGCAAAAAATAGTTACACCGTCAATCCACATTGCCAAAAAAGGATATAAAATTACTCAACTTCAACATGATTTACAAGAACGAGAACTAGAAAACTTTCTTTCAATTAAATCAAAATCTGGCGCTAAATATTTCTTAAAGGACGGGCTAGTTCCATACAGTGTAGGCGATAGATTCATTCAAGAAGATCTAGCTGAAACACTTACTGCCATTTCTGAATTTGGGTACCGTGTTTTCTATCAAGGTGATATTGCTAAAAAAATTGTTCAAGACATGAAAAATAATAGAGGATTAATCCAAGACGAAGACTTGGCATACATTCCTGAACCCCTTGTACGAAAACCCATCAGCAGGAAGTATAGGCATGTTTCAGTTGTTACTTTACCTCCTCCTGCTGCTGGAAGAACCTTGCTACTTACATTGATGATGCTAAATCATCTTCCTTCCAAGTTTTTACGTAGCTTCAAAACCTAGCTCATACCATTTTGTTGCAGAAACTTTCAGAAAGGCATTCTTGCATCGAGTACAGCGACCGTTTAATCGTCACACCTATAATCAAATTGAGGAAAAAATACATCTTCAAAGATCTTTTGCAAAACAGATGGCAAATTCAATTCACAACTCAATGGATGCTACTTTGCCTATGATTGATCCTGATTTTGGAGGAGAAGATACGACTCATCTCTCAACAATGGATGGTGATGGAAATGCAGTGGGAATAACTCAGTCAGTAGAACTTGCCTATGGTTCAAAAGCAGCAGCTGACGGTCTGGGATTTCTATACAATAATTACATGTCTGCGTTTGAATTTACTAATCCGAACCATCCTTTCTACATTAGACCTAATTCAATTCCATGGACTTCAGTTTCTCCTGCTTTGATTTTCAATAATTCTAAACTTTGGATGGTTCTTGGAAGTCCAGGTAGCCAGAGAATATTTTCTACAGTTACCCAGTTTCTTTCAAGAATTATTGACAGTGATTTGCCAATGAGTAATGCCATTGAAAAGCCACGATTTCATTGCTCCATTAATGGCACTGTTAGTATAGAGGATGGGGGGTTTCGTACTGAGATAATTGACTATCTTAAAGATATGGGGTATGATATTTCTGTAAAAGACAGATATTCATTTTATCATGGTGCAATACACGCTGTAATGAAATGTCATACAAGGGAGGGATTTCAAGGAGTTGCAGAAGTCAGACGGGATGGAACTGCAGAGGGATTGAATTGACCAAACTGCCAATACTGTTGTCGATACCACATGGTGGAACAAGAAGACCTCCAGAACTTGATGGTCACTTGTCAATTACAAACAAGGATTTGTTTGATGATTCTGATCCTTTTGTGATTGAACTTTATGATTTGGGTGATAAAGTCCAACGTGTAATTAAAACCGACATTGCAAGAGCATTTGTAGATCTTAATCGTTCTTTACAAGACATGCCTCCAAATAATCCTGATGGATTAATTAAGAGCAATACCTGTTATGACAAACCAATCTATGCAAACGGAAAAGAGCCTGATGATTATCTTAAAACAATGCTAATTGAATTGTATTACAACCCATATCATAGCTCAATTCAAAAAAGTATTGACGAATTGGATTTACAATTATGTTTGGATTGCCATTCTATGGCCTCCACTGCTCCTTATTTTTCTCCAGATAAAACTCAATCAAAAAGACCGATGTTCTGTCTTTCTAACAATGATGGGCAAACATCCTCGCAAGAAATAATTGAGTTGTTAGCTGACTCTATATCTGAATCTTACTCTATTGATAGAAATGAAATATCTCTAAACGATCCGTTTCATGGGGGCCATATAACCAAAACATATGGAAATAACCCTATTCCTTGGATTCAAGTTGAGATGAATAGGGATTTGTATCTATCATCTCCTTGGTTTGATGAAGATGCCCTTTCTGTAGATGCTAATCATCTTCAAAAGTTAAACAAACAATTTGAAAACTCACTTGATCTTTTATTCTCAAAAATTTAATTTTAGTATCTATCTGATACATCAAATGTCAATTTTGTTTGAGTCTAATTCTGATTAGGTGATCTTTTAATTTTATTTTATGAGTATGATTAGAACATGCAAACATTGCGGAAATGAATTTCATGATTTGTACAGGGTTTGTTGCTCTTCAAAATGTTCTAAAGAAATCTCATAGGTTCAAAAAATGAAAAATAAAAGTAAATTTCTGACAAAATACTGGTCTGGTCAACAATTTCTCGGTTTATCTGTTTTTGACAGTAAGGGCAATGATTGTGGGAAAATAAGATCTTTGTGTATTGACCCCAAAACTTACTCAATTTCAGGAGTTATGGTAAAAAAGAGATTGTCTTCAGAGTATTTCTTATCTGTCACTTATTTTGAAAATTTAACTGAATCCTCTCTTAAATTAAATTCAATCCCAATAAAACCAAACGATAAGATTGTGGATGTGGATGGAAAATCTGTGGGAAGAGTAATCCGGATTAATCTTGACTCTGAAACAAACAAGATTAAGTCCCTTGAAATAAAATCACGATTTAAATCAAAAATTATTCTTTCTGATAGGATTGTTGGTGTTGGTGATAAAATTACGATTAAAGCCTAGTTTTACAATTAGTACACCCTGACAATATAGATATTAAAATAGCACCATTACGCTATAATTTTGAAACCAACAACATGGCCAATAAAAAAGTCAAATCTCAAAGTTCTGGAAAAACTCTCAAGAAAAAACAAGAGAATATTTTAGACGATGTCTCAAATAATTATGTTCAAACTATAGAACACGGAAAACAATTAGGTAAAGAATCTCTAGAAAAGATAACTCATATTGCTAACAATACAACAGATTTTCTTAAATCTCAAGAATATCTCAAAACATTGAAAATCAATTCATTAAAAATTAAAGAAAAAGGTTTAGAGCAAAAAAATATGCTAAAAAAGAACAGTCCTAAATTTTATAAAAAAATCACTAATGCATTTTTCTACTTTTTTGAATTAATTGTAGGGCGAATCAAACTTGGTACACAATACGGTGCTTCAAGTCTTGATATTTTAGAAAAACTAGCTAAGCTTAAAGAATTGGGAATAATCACTGAGAAAGAATTCAATGATAAAAAGAAAAAGATCTTAGATAGAATTTGAATGTGTAGAATGGGTTTGAGATAAAATTGACTGATGAAATAACTCTAAAACCTGGTAACGCCCCAACAAAAAAAACTATCGTTCTTAGAACCAAACTCTTACCTCAAGATATTGTGGAAGTTTTAGATAAAAAGAAAACATCTCTTTTTGGTTCTGCGTTAAGACGCCCAAAATCTGATGAGGTTACAGTTGAAAC
>CALNZF010000091.1:0-4537 GCA_942490965.1 uncultured Nitrosopumilaceae archaeon
TCATCTCCTTTTGATTGTTCTATAGCATCTGCTAGTTTTAAAATGATGAAATTTTTGTTCAATTTTAATAATTGTTAAAACATGTTTTATGATTATATGTTAGTGCGTCATGAAATTTTTCCTTTCAGTCTATTTTTTTGCGCAAAATTATGAGAGAGTGTTTTTATCTAAAATCTTTAGTGTTCCCGATAAATTTCATAATATTCTACAGGATGGCTGAATTGCCTAAAATGATCAACTTCTCTCCAAAATCTCTCTTCATCAATATTTTTGCCTTTATCAATCCAAACATTTAGGATTTTTTGCATAAACATTTGAGTACTGTTATCAATTTGAGGCCTAACTCCAGTTTCTTTTTCAATTCTATCTCTTTCTTCCTTGAATTTTTTTAATAATCCTTTGAGCTGATTCCCATTCATTTGTGCTATTTTCTCTCTTTTTGCCAATTGAATATCTTTTTTAAAATTGGATAAAAAACCCACAATGTTTTTCATGGATTCTAAGATTAAAGAGTTACAAAAACAATGATGAATGCAACTAAAACAATTGCTATAGATATTTTCATAAATGATGACATGTCTTTGATCAAATTATCGTATATTGTTGTGGTTTTAAGTATTATATTTTTGGCAAATTTCCCGTTTTACCCAAATTTGATTTACAAACTTTACAGTAAAGTCTTATCTCCTTTGATGGGAATTCTGTTCCACAATTTTTACATATAAAAAATTTCTCATCAGCCATGTTTTCATTAATCGTATAATGAACTTAAGAGTATTGATGTATCCCTTCAATTGCTTATTTTGTAAAATTATCTTGCAGGTCTTTTAAAGCCTGGTTTTATTATGCAGTTGGATGCAGAAGACTTTAGAAACTTTCTATCATGCATTTCACTTTTTGTTTTATCATAATTTGATATTTCTTCAATTTTGTAAATTCTTTCAAGTGTTTTTGATGTTTTATTATTAATTGAAGGGAGGATGTTCAATGGTGAAATTTTCTTTTTGTTTTTATTTCTTGGTTTATCAGGATCCGTTGGATTTTTTTGAGTCCATGTGATGTTTTTGACATCTGTTGAAGATGACATTTCTTTATTGTAGTCACCCAAAGATTTTACCATAATTTACTATGAAACGTTCAAAACATAAGCGTATTGATCTGCTTTCACGTTATTTTCTGTTTTGATGAACTTTGTTAATTATTGATTGCATACAGTCGTGACAAATTACTGATTTTTCAGTCATTTTACGTATTGATTCGTGGTTTTGTAATTCTGAATCATATGTTGCAGCAATGATCATTTTATTACTCCATACTTCAAAATCTTTTTTCTTATTTGAGCAAACAACACAATTCATGATTTTTAGAATTTTCATGTGGACTTAAGCATGTTGATAATTCTCAAAAAAGTTTAGAATTTAATTAATTAGGAACTACTGAACCAACTAAAATGATATTATTGAATTTTAACTGTGTCTTTCCATCCTGTAGTTTCAAACGAAGCAATATTGAAGAAGAAGAGTTCCTAAAGCATTTGAGCGTACATCATGATGAAATGCTAGATATTTCAAAAAAAGAAAATATCTCCATTAAAGCAGTAGAGATGATGATGACCTCCAACTCCAAAACGTTCATCAATTCTGGTTAATCTCAATACCGATTTATCTGAATCTGGAATAATGGATATGTTTAATTCAAAACACCTTTGTCGTCTTTGGTATCTGATTCAATTAATGCCTTGATCTGGGATGTGTTATCACAGTTTTTTCTAAACCCCACATTGTGTTGTAAAATTCTAACCATGCCTTCTCTCTTGGGGCTATTTGGATCTTTGGGATGTTTTGTCAGTATGATGGCTTTTACTTTATTCTTACATGTTGTACAATAGACAAAAACTTCTTCCATATTTTATGATGAAAATCCCAGTTAAAATAAAGTTCCCTGTTTGGATATTTTATATTTTAGAGTTTAGAATACTGTTACCTGCCTGTAACATACATGATATACAATACCGATGAAACAATGATTGAAGTGCCTACAATCATGAATCCTTCTTTTTTTGAAAAAACACTTGCTCTAAAACTCATAGATTTTTTACAAGAATTACAAACTTAAGGATTGTGAAGTTAAAAATTTCATTTTTAAATGTACGATGAAATATTCCAATCCTAGGTAAATACCCAACAATCGTGTTCTGGCGTGTCTGATTTTCCGTATCTTTCATGGAATTCAGGTCTTGTAATTAGGTAGTTTCTGAATTGTTCTTTTTTTATTGCCATTTGTAAATCAATTACTGTCCTTTCTTCCTTTATCATTTTTTTCATTCTTTGTTCAGGGGTTCGTATCTCTGACATGACCATCTCTGTATCTTGTATTGCCAGATACAACTTAAGATTATGACTGTTTCAATTATTACAAGTTTTATTTCATGCCTTTTTCTAATTTAATTTTTCGAATCACATCTCCAACTAATTCTTCATCTTTGATGACTAATTCTTGTATTTTTTTCTTATATTCTTCATCGCCCCATTTTTCTAAATTGAACATTTCTTTCACTAGTTTTACGATTTCAGATTTATTTCTCTGATGATCCCGTTTTGCTATTTCTGAGCCTTCCACTAATTTCTTGTAAGAATTATGAACTTAAGGATTCTGGATCACACTAATCTAAATGAATGCTGAAAATTCCAATCCCTTTTAATTTGATGATTTGCATTTAACATAAACTTGGTAAATTCCATTCTCCTCACCTTGATTCAGTACATCTGCAGTCCAAGAAGAAAATTCTTCCAAGTCTTTATTTCCAGTTGGTTGGCTGTTTAAAATTATTAGTTTACCTTGAATTATTTGAACGCCCCCTCCAATTGCATGCTTTCCGGAAGGACAATGTGCAAAACTTCCAAATATTTTTTTAGATGGTATTGAAATTGAATCCGATGTAATTATATTGAAAATATCAAAAGGATCAAGATTTTTTACAATTATTGTTTTTGAAGCATTCACACCATTATGGGATATGACCATTTCATACACTCCTGCAGGTTGTAGTCCTAATCCACCCATAATTATTCCATCTTGAGATAGTTTTGGCATCACAATCTCATCTATTGGTTTCCAAGTTTCAATTGCATAAAGATTGATGATTATATCCTCAGTTGATATTGAGTTAATTATTTTACCTCTAAATTGAATTGGTTCTTTCACCGTATAAACAAATTGACTAGGTTCAAATCTAATAATTGTTTCATCTATATCTTCATCTTCAAAATGATTAGATAATTGATTTTTTTTATCTTCTGTAATTTTAATAGAATTTAATTTGAAAAATAAATCCAAATCAAGATTTTCCGGAAGTGGTAGTTCTACACTTTTGTAATCACTAGTCACAATCAATACTCCGGAAACAATACTTGAAGATAACGCCACAATAATTATAACAAAAATTATTGGAATGAGAAATCTTGACATTCCATTAAAGTACTGATCACTCTTTTGTTGGTGGATTTACTGGAATAACTTTGGCTTCACTTTCATTTAGCACGAGTGTTGTGGACATGCCTTTTTCAGTTAATACTACTTTAGAGTTATTTTGAAGACTGGCTTGAGTTACTTCTAATCTCTTTAACTCTTTTGCATTCCCAATAAAGTATTTTTCAGCAGATTCGTTAATTAATTGAATTTCTTGTGCTCGTGCAGCTGCCACTCTCTCAATGGCCTGAGAAGTTCCTTCTGCTTCTAAAATTAAAGATTGACGTACGCCTTCTGCTTCCTTGATGCTTGCTCTTCTTTATTCATTTGCTTGTGATCTTCATACGCAAGCCAGTAGAGCCAGCGGCCGTCGCACGCGAGCCCGTGGGGATCCCTGATTGGCTCGATCCGCTCGAGTGTCATGGCGTGCTGGTCGAGCATCCACAGCTGGAGGCGTTGCGTGAACGCCAACCCCTTCGGGATGAGAATCAGTTCCTCGACCGCCATTGGCGGTCGATACGACGATTTGGTCGGGCGCTCGTTTGACGCTAGGGAGGCTCCTTACGGGCCAAGCGCGCGGCTTCCTCATCGGGGTCGACCTTGGGACCCGGGTCCGACGATGGCTCGGACTCGGGGACCACGGGGTCCGGAGCGGTGGGTTCCGTCGCCGCAACGGCCGGTTCGGTCGTAGGCTCGGTCGGCGCAGGCACGGTGGGCGGAGCCTCGGCAGGCGGAGCCTCATCGCGAGCCGCCGTAAGGCAGAGTGTCGCGGCTATCGCAAGCCAGTGACCACGCGTGCTCGAGCCTGAACTCATGGTGACCTCCTCAGCCAAGCGCCAGCGGTCACGGCGTAATAGTCGCCGTCGTGCGCGGTCTCGACGATCCGTTGCCCCTCGGGAGTGTTCACCATAGCGTTGTAGAAACACGAACCGCAGCTGCCCGAACCGCCCGTGCGTGCCATCCGGCCCATCGGGGTCGAAGTTCTCGTGGCCGACGACTTGACCGTGAAGTCCAACTCTCCGGCGTGCTTCGCTGGGATCGCGGACCCCCCGAACGTCGCGGCTCATTG
>CALNZF010000092.1:0-24333 GCA_942490965.1 uncultured Nitrosopumilaceae archaeon
TTCTCCAAGATCTCTTCGATGTACATACGCGAGTGCCCGGCCCATAGTCGGCACGGCATTGCGGTCGTCATCCCGACGAACCCCAGGCCGTTGCCGGAGCCGTCGAAGGCGACCGACGTTGACCGACCCACTGGTAGGGAGCTGTCTGGGCGTATGCGGACGAAGCGGTCAGAGTCAGCAGCAGAATCAAGAGCAAGCGCATCAGACGGGACTCCTGGAATCAGGTCTCCACACTCTGCACCAAGAGAGCCTACCCACGGTCAATCGGCAACTAGTGTGCTTGTCAGCGCAAAGTCCGATTCAGCCACCAGAGATGAATAGTGGTCCATGGCATGATGAGCGCGGTCAGAATCGTGGCAAACCACCACAGGGCCGGGCTCTCCCGGCGAAGCTGGGCGTCCGCCACATTAAGCAGGTCTCGGCGCGATTCTGGTTCATCAAGCTGCAGCACTCTTCGATCAGATCCTCGATCAGGCCATGCAGCCACGCTTGCAGGCGGCCGGAACCAACGACCTTTGGCAGCGCACCCACTCTCCGAATGTTTCGAGGGCACAATCAGCCTGATGAACGACTCCTCTCCGCGACTCACCATAGTTCTCTTGAGCGTGCTGGCCGCGATCCTTGGGATGTCCAGTTCCAGGGTCAGAGGCCGCTCCATCAAGGCCCGCACCGCCCTCGTGATCGGCAACTCCGACTACTCCTCCGCGCCGCTCATCAACCCTCGCAACGACGCACGAGATCTTGCGAAGGTTCTGGAACAGGTCGGCTTCGATGTCACGATCGAAACTGATCTCGATGAAGACCGGATGAAGCTCGCGATCCGCCGTTTCTCGCGGACGCCGCGAGAGAAGGGTGGCGTCGGGTTCTTCTACTACGCAGGGCACGGGGTCGAGGTCCGGGGCGAGAACTTCCTGATCCCCGTTGGAGCCGAGATCCCGAGCGAAGAGTATGTCGACCTGGAGGCCGTCTCCTTACGCGAGATCACGGCTGGCCTGTCTGCGGCGCGGAACACACTGAACGTCGTGGTTCTCGATGCCTGCCGGAATAACTCTCATACGCGGAGCTTCCGATCGGTCGACGGGGTTCAAGGCCGTGAGGCTCCTGCAGAGACCCTGATCGCATACGCAGCGGACACCGGCCAGGTGGCGGCCGACGAAGCTGGAAAGCGGAACAGTCCTCACGCGAGCGCGTTGATGGAAGAGCTTCCACGGGAAGGTACCCGCCTGGTCGATGTGTTTCGCAACGTGAAGAGAAAGGTCCGGCAGGCAACCAACGGAGCCCAGAATCCCCGGCAAGCTGACGATCTGACGTTGACGGATGCGAACGCCTTCTACTTCGTCCCCCTGGCTCAGGCCAGCAGCTCGCCCGAGTTGCTCCCATCCGGCCCAAGGGGCGTCGAGCTCTCCCTCGACGACCTCGACGACGCAGCCAAGCAGGAGCAAAGAGACCCGCGAGCAGTGGCAGAAGCGGCTCGAAGCGATGGAGAAGGACTTCGAGGAGGCGCAGGCGCATGAGAAGCGCGGGGTCTCCGAGGCCCTCAAGCTGAAGGCCTGGAGCCGAGTTGCATCGATGCCTACGCCGAAGACGATCCGTGTACCCGTCCCGGGACGACCAGATCCGCCAGGGCAGGCCTGGCAGCGTCCTCGACGCGCTCCAGCCGAAATACGCGGCCCCTGGTCGTTCGGTCGAACGTCTCCGGCGACGAGATCACGATCGACGGCCGCAGCGTCGGTCCGAATCGGCCTGACGGCGCACCAGCTTTTGCCGGGGCGACACACGATCAAGGTGGCGAAGCCATGATACGAGCCGTTCGAGGAGATGGTCCAGCTCGCCGCTGCGGATCGGCGAGTGATCACTGCGGAGCTCTGAAAGATGGTCATGACTGCCGCCCGAGGCATGTCCGTGCCGGCGGGCGAGTTCCTTCTCGGGCTGCAATGAGCGCGTCGACTCGGAGTGTGTCGACGACGAGAAGCCAGGGAAGAAACGTCGGCTCGACGCGTTCCAGATCGACGCGACCGAGGTCACGGTGGCAGCGTTTCGGGAGTGTGTCCAGACTGGCCATTGCCAGGAGCCCAACCCGGGTGGATCGTGCAACTGGGGCCGAGGCGACCGCGACACCCACCCGGTGAACTGTGTCGATTGGTGGCGAAGGGTTCTGGTGCCTGGCAGGCGCGCGCGGCAAGCGGCTTCCCCCACGGAGTGGGAGGGAGAAGGCCGTGCGGGGGGACGGACGGACGGAGATACGCCTGGGGTAACGAGAAGGTCGATTGCCGCCGTGCGGTGATCGACGAGGGCACTGGCAACGCCTGTGGTCACGGGAGACACGATCTTGTAGTCGGGAGCAAACCCGGGGAGCGTCGCCTTACGGAGCCCTCGACATGATCGGAAACGTGTGGGAGTGACGTCTTCGGCCTATCCGGGGGACCGAGAGTCACGTGTGGCGCGCGGCGGCTGCCCGGGTACGACAACCCGGGAACGCGCGTGCCTCGGTTCGCGTCAGGTCTGAGCCCTACGGCGATGGGGCTCAGCGCCGGCATCGGTTTCCGTTGTGCCCAGTGACAAAGAATCCTGATTCCTGTGTCCAGCCTGCGGGCGGCCGACAAACCTCGGCGATGGACCCACAAAAGTCCTACAAAGATTCGATAGATCATCGGGAGAGGGCGTTTATCCATCGAACTCAGCATCTTGGAGGCGGTTTTGCCTTCCGTCGGTAGCAGTGCCGCGTCGATCTCTTCGCGCGGCGCGCCGCGGACCTGAATCTGCGGCGGCTTGCCCGCCATCTGACTGACCAGCGCGGCCATCTCCTGAATCGTCACGACCTCGTCCAAGGCCCAGTTCAGGATCATCGCCGGCACCGCATGGCGCTCCGCCGCTAAGTACGTTTCGATAACTACCGCCCTGCCGGGAGTGACCTGGCTCTACTCCCGGGATCTGAAGCGTCGATGCGCTGCGTGAAGGCTGTTGCGTCGGTGAAGATGCCTGATAGTGGGGCCAGCCAGCCTTTGGGCGCCTCGATAATGGCGGCCTTCTACTGGTTCGCAGCCTCTTCCAGCGCTTGATCAACTCCGCCCTGAAAGACCGAAGCGGCCCTCCAGTCATCCTCGTGATAGACGATGATCCCGGGCGAATCGAAACCCTGCACTGAGCATCCCGTCGCAATCGCGGCCGATTCAATCAATGGCCAAGTCTGCTGCGTACACCAGAATGCAACCGACGGATGGTCCTCATAGTGATTCTCCCCGCCGATGCAACTGTAATAGGACAGCAACCCACAACTGAAAGAGCAAATGACGGCAGTCAAACTGTGGTCTATACCGTGCATCAGGCTTCCCAATCCTCGAAGCGTTCGGCGGCGTTTCATCACTGTAGTCTCACCCGCTTCTGCCCAGTCAAGAATTTCACTCATCCTCGAGAAGTCTTTCGTATCCGTCTAAATCCCAGCCTAAAGCCGACATAAAGATGATTTTCAACGAGGCCATTCGAAGACATCGTCTCGCTGGGAAGTCCAATGTTTTCTGGCAGAATCTCGACCTGAGAACTGGTATCTTAAATCTCCAAAGAATTTTCAATCGGCCAGTTTTAAGAGAACTCGCGTTCTGCGTTGCCACAATGAGGCGGCAGTGCATTGAAGCTGAGAGCATCGCGGGGTGTGTGAACATGGCCACTCACAAACACTTCCCCTCGGTATACGATTGCATCGCTGCCTCAGACTTTGCGCTACGGTGCGTAGCGCCGATACCCGGCCAGCCTGTCTACGGCTTGATCGGAATAAGGGACTGAGCCTAGTCTTTGTCGAACTGACTCCCTTGGGGCCTGTGCTGTGAATAAAATTTTTGAAGATACAATTCAAACAAATCACAAAGTTATCACTGAAGAATTATCAAAATCCATTCTCAAAACTTATGGCGTTAAAGTTCCACCTTATGCATTAGTAACATCTGCTGAAGAAGCAGCAAAACAAGCAAAGAAGATTGGCTTTCCACTTGTAATGAAAGTAGTGTCACCACAAATTTTGCACAAGACTGATGTTGGTGGAGTCAAAGTTGGATTGGACAATGTAGCTGATGTCAAAAAAACATTTACTGACATGTATGGTCGTTTATCTAAGAAAAAAGGCGTCGATGTAAAAGGGATTCTTTTGGAAAAGATGGTTCCAAAAGGTGGAGTCGAACTCATAGTTGGTATACAAAATGATCCACAATTTGGCCCAATGATTATGGCTGGATTGGGAGGAATCATGACTGAAGTCTTTAAAGATGTTGCATTCAGAATGCTTCCAATTACGACATCTGATGCTAAATCAATGTTAAATGAACTAAAAGGTTCAAAACTTCTAAAAGGATTCCGTGGCAGTGCACCAATTGACATAAACATGGTTGCAAATGCACTTGTCCAAATTGGAAAGATGGGGGTTGATAATGCAGATTATGTTAACAGCATTGATTTCAATCCGGTAATTGTATATCCAAAATCTTACTTTGTAGTGGATGCAAAAATTATTCTAAATAATGAATTAAAAAAGAATTCAATTTCAAAAGCAAAACCGAACATTGAATCCATGGAGTCATTCTTTACTCCAAAGTCAGTTGCACTAGTTGGCGCATCTGCAACTCCTGGTAAAATTGGTAATTCTGTTTTAGATGCACTTGGAAAACAAGATTACAAAGGCAATGTATATCCAATTAATCCTAAACAAGAATCAATTCTTGGAATCAAATGCTATCCATCATTAGAGGCAATTCCTGAAAAAGTTGATCTGGTTGTTGTCTGTATTGATCTTTCAGCATGTGGACCTATAATGAAAACATGTGCTGAGAAAGGAATTCATAATGTTGTAATTGTTTCAGGTGGTGGTAAGGAGCTTGGTGGTGACAGAGCCGCCATGGAAGCTGAAGTAAAAGAATTATCTATAAAACACAAAATTCGTGTAATCGGTCCTAATTGTATTGGAATGTTTAATGCCGCAAATAGACTTGATTGTGCATTTCAAGGACAAGAAAGAATGGTTCGTTCAAAATTGGGTCCTGTTGCATTTTTCTCACAAAGTGGAACTATGGGAATCAGTATGTTGGAAAGTGCTGACTTGTTTGGATTATCAAAAATGATCAGTTTTGGAAACCGTTCTGATGTTGATGAAGCAGATATGATATGGTATGCCGCAAATGATCCTCAAACCAAAGTAATTGGATTATACGTTGAAGGATTTGGTGATGGTAGAAAATTCATCAATACTGCCAAACGTGTAATGAAAGAGGCCAAGAAACCTATAGTTATTTGGAAGAGTGGAAGAACTGCTGCAGGTGCAAAACAAGCTGCATCCCATACAGGCTCACTTGGAGGTTCAAATGCCATGATTATGGGTGCATTCAAACAAGCAGGAATTATTTCAGTTGATAGTTATCAAGAACTAGTTGGAGCATTAAAGGCACTAGCCTGGCAACCCCCTGCAAAGGGTAATCGTGTTGCTATGACTAGTAATGGTGCTGGTCCAATGATTGGAGGAATTGATCAATTAGAAAGATTAGGTCTTACAATTGGAAAACTCTCTCCACAAATCACTAAAAAAATAAAGGATCACTTCCCACCTACCGTCCCTATTCATAATGGAAATCCTGCAGATGTAGGTGGCGGTGCAACTGCAGATGATTATAGATTTGTCATTGAACAATTTTTAGATGAAAAGAATATCGATATTGCTATGCCTTGGTTTGTCTTCCAAGATGATCCGCTTGAAGAAACAATTGTTGGCTATTTGGCTGAGCTCTCAAAGAAAAAGAAGAAACCAATTCTTGCTGGTGGTAATGGTGGCCCATATACTGAAAAAATGATAAAATTGATTGAGGAACACAATGTTCCAGTTTATCAAGATCTTCGAACTTGGGTTGCAGCAGCATCAGCATTAGCCCAATGGGGCAAAGTACTCGGAAAATAGAGAACATTTAATTCCTATATTACTTCGAAAATTAACATGTCACTAGTTACTACATCTACTTCTGATGGCATTTGCACTGTCAAAATTAACAGACCTGACAAACTCAATGCCATGAACACTGATGTTGCAAAAGAACTAATCAAAACTTTTGAAGAACTAAACCATAATGATGATGTCAAAGTTATCATTTTGACTGGTGAAGGCGAAAAGGCATTTTCTGCTGGTGCAGATATTGAATACATGTCAAAAATTTCCGCAGATGAATCAGTTGAATATGCAAAGACAGGTCAGCTTGTCACTGCAACTGTTGAATTGGTTAGACAACCAACTATTGCAGCAGTTAATGGTTTTGCTTTAGGGGGAGGTTGTGAACTTGCAATGTCTTGTGATATTAGAATAGCAGCAGATACTGCTAGGCTAGGTCAACCAGAAGTTACAATCGGTATCCCTCCAGGTTGGGGTGGTACTCAAAGATTGATGAGAATAGTAGGAATAGCAAAGGCAAAAGAACTTGTTTACACAGGTAAAATGGTCAAAGCAGATGAGGCTAAAGAAATTGGTCTTGTAAATCAAGTAGTTCCTCTTGCATCATTACAAGAAGAAGCTTTGAAAATGGCCCAACAAATTGCTGGAAACTCTGTAATGGGTGTCCAAATGTCTAAGGTTGCAATTAACAAGGGAAGAAATGCAGATCTTGATACTGGTCTTGCAATTGAACTTTTAGCTTGGAGAAATTGTTTCACTCATCCTGATAGGGAAGAGCGAATGACAGCATTTGTTAACAAGTCAAAGAAATAGCTATTTCTAATTTCATTTTTATTTTATTAAAAAATAGGGTTAGAGTTTTTTGCAACTCTACTTTGCAGTTACTAGTCCTACTCTCCATGGATGAAATGAACAAAAGTAGTTGTAAACTCCAGATTCATCAAAAGTGAATTCGAATCTGTCTCCTGTGTTTAATGGTGCGCTATTGAACAGTGCCATTACATTTCCAAACTCATCTTGACTTTGAACTGTATGTGGAACCGAATCTTCATTTACCCATGTTACTGTCGTACCTGTTTGAATTTCAAGATTCAATGGCATGTAAAATGCTGCACTCGACACGTCAAAGTTTCCATTCGGAATAGTGATTGTTTTACCTGATAAAACACTCTCAGATGATCCTTCTTCATTTTCTAATACTATGACGCCACTTTCAATCAAAAACTCGATCATGTTTAGAAATTCTGCCTCTGAGATGATCCCTTGACCATACCATAATGCATTGTTTTTTACCCATTCTGGAAGTGAATCTGCATTTGCAAAATTTACTGAACCTGAAACTAGTAAGATTGAAAACACCACCATTGGAATACTTGTTTTCAATGACATGCGTTCCATTGATGATAATTGTTTTCAAAGATTTTAAATGGTTTGTTAATTTTTAGATGTGATTTTTACTTTTTGGCATTAAAACACCATAATTTTGATTATTTTTAATAAAAAAATAAAAAAAGTGAAGACTATTCTTCAACTATGAACAGGCCTATCATTCCTGCATCTGCATGACTAACAACATGACAATGGAATAGCCAAACTGCTGGTTTGTCTGGTTTGATAATGAATGATTCAAGTGTTCCTTGAACTAGTGGGAAAGTTTGAGAGGTTATTGTAGAGCCTCTCTCATTTGTACTTGAAATCATTTTATTTCCATGTAGGTGGAATGAATGGATTTGGTCTCCTAGATTTGTAACGCTAAATTCAACTGTTTCTCCAACTTTTGCCTTGTACACAGGTAATGTGTAATTGAATTGTGCAACAACACCGTCCAATCCTTGCTCTGCAAAAATTTCTTCAAGAGCTTTCTCTCCACCGGGCATACCTTTACCATTCATTAGATAGTATGGTATGGGGCCTTTTTCCATTTTTTCAATATTGTAGCCTAATTCTGACATTATGATTGGAATTTGTCTATCAATGTATGGTCTTGGAGGATTTCTTTCAATTATGATATTGCCATAAAGACCTTGTAAAATATGATCTTTTATTCCAAGACCTTCAGATGCTGCGTGATCATGGAAAAATGTTGTTCCCCAAGTGTTTACATTGTATTCATATGTCCATTCACCACCTGGTGGAATCATTGAACCGGCCCCTACTCCTGTGATTACATTGACTGGGGATCCATCATGTTTAGGATCATAGTCACTCATATGAGCATGAAAACTATGGGTCAAATCATGATTGTTGATTACTTTGACTCGTAATAGATCACCTTGATTTACCATTAGAGTTGGTGCCGGTACTGTTCCGTTGTATGTCCAAGCATGCCAGACTGCAGTATCTGATATTTGAATGTCTGTTTGCTCAATTATCAATGTGTATTCTTTTACAGGTTGCTCCTCGGCTTCAGCAATCTGTGGTTGTAATTCCGATGCACTTTGAGATTGAACATCTAAGATCGTTTTTGTTTCTGTATTTAGATCTGGTAAAAATTGAATATCTCCTGCTGTCATTCCAATTAAAAATGCAAGCAAGATTGGTATTCCTACCAGACCGAATTTTTTCTGCATGACTGCATTATCAAGATCATTCAATTAAATCAAAAGTGGTTTTTCATATGTAGGAATATGAGGATGGATTCTTATGTGATTTAATGATATAACTATGCAGACAAATTTTTCAAATTCATGATCTGTTGAGGTTCTAGAAAATAATTCTATTATGATCGGTTATAATGTGAATGCATTGTCTTGCAGTGCAGTCTTATCTATTATATCTAATTTTGAAGCTGTTTTTTTATGCAAGAATTAGTTCAATCTGTAAAAATAATGGATGATGAAAGAAAACAAGTCATTTTGGAAATCCTAGCTGACAAATATTGCAAATTAATTCTCCACAATACTTTAGAAAAACCAAAATCTGCAATGGAAATTTCTGGTGAAAAGAACATTCCTATCAGTACTGTATATAGAAGATTGCAGACTTTGTATGATGCAAAATTACTTGCCATTTCTGGTTCAATTAACCAAGATGGAAAAAAGTACTTTTTATACAAAAGTAAGGTGAAATCTATCTCTCTCAAATGTGATCTAGAAATAACATCTGTTGAACTTGTGCCCAATACACGCATAAATTAATTATTAGTAATTTCTCTTTTGAGTTAAAAATGATGGAAAAAGATTTAGCTACTACAAAACGACAAACTCATTTAGCAAAAAAGGAATCTACTAGGAGCATTACGTATAGACTTCCTGAAAAACTTGTCACTGAATTAGAAACTGAATCTACTCAGAAAGGTATTTCACAAAATGTTCTAGTCCGACAAATTCTAGAAAAATATGTTCAATGGGATAGATTCTCAAGTAAAATTGGAATGATTCCTGTTCCAAAAGGAATTCTTGAAGCATTGGGGGGAGAATTGGATGGAAAAGATATTGATGAAATAATCACTTTGATGTTTCCTATGATCAAGGACACTGTTTTGTTTATCAAAGGTGGATATGATTTGAAACGTTGTATTGAAACATTAGAAGATTACATGCGCGCATCTGGAATGAACTCTGATCATCGAGTGGAAGGTGATATGCACATATTTTTAATTCAACATGAATTAGGATTAAAATGGTCTGTCTTTACCGAACAATTACTAACTCAAGTATTTCGTAGTTTCTTACCTGATAAAGAACTAAAATTTCAAACTACTGATACTACAGTTATTTTATCAGTATCTTTGGGTTCTGATTTTAATGAGCATGATTATCATAATTGAAATTCGATTAACCCTTTGAAATATTCCTTCAGATAAAACGAATCGATGAATTACTCTGATCCTATTCGACAAAAAACTTTGGTAAAACAGATTATGAGCAATTCTGTTGTCTCTGTTGATTCATCTGTAACTGCAACTAATGCTGCAAAAATGATGGAAGATGCTGGGGTCGGCTCTGTTGTAGTTTTAGAAAATAATTTACCTGTTGGGATTATCACCGATAGGGATTTTGCAATAAAAATCACTGCCCACTCTTATCCCATTGACACTCCGGTCAGAAGAATAATGTCTTCTCCCTTAATCTCAATTGACCCTAATTCTGATTTATGGATCGCATCTGATTTGATGTCTACTCGAAATGTTAGGAAATTGCCTGTCATTGAAGATGACAAAGTTGTGGGAATTTTAACTTCGAGCGATTTAGTTAAACATATTGCAGATCACTGAAAATTCTTGTAAAATATCTCTTATTTCTTGAATTACTAGTATGTCAGGTGGGAAAAGCTTCTTATAATTTGAAACATCTTTTTTCTTCATAATGGCAACTGAGCAAACACAAAAGATGGTCACAGTTACAGCAAAAGCAGCTGAAAAGATCCATGAATTTATGAAAGAAGAAGCAGAATCACCTGAATACCTTAGAGTGTATGTTCAAGGTGGCGGTTGTTCTGGCCTTTCTTATGGAATGGGTTTTGAAAAAGCACCAGAAGAAGATGACATTGTCTTGGAAGAGAATGGAGTCAAACTTCTTGTTGACAGCTACAGCGTTGATCATCTGCAAGGTGCAAACGTAGACTATATTGAAAGCCTAATGGGCTCTGGATTCAAAATTAACAATCCAAATGTTACAAAATCCTGTTCATGTGGTCACTCATTTAGCACTGAATAAACAAAATCATTATTTTTCATTTTTATATTTTTTCATAGCTTTTGCTATAATGGATATATTTTTGAAAATTTTATATTTTTCAGACCTTTTTTTGCGATACCCTCATATATCGCAGGCAGAAATCCAAATTATGATAATAAAGGAGATGAACTTATGTCCGGTAAATCAGGAATTGTCAAATATCATGTTAAACTTTCCTATGAAGTCGATGGACTCGTTGAAAGAGCAGATATAATCGGAGCCATCTTTGGCCAAACAGAAGGACTGTTAGGCCCAGAGATGAATTTGAATGAACTGCAACGAGTTTCCAAGGTAGGTCGCATTGAAGTCAATGCAAAGTCTACATCTAACACCACCACTGGTGATGCATTAATTCCGATGAGTACTGATATTGATACTTGCGCATTAATCGCTGCTGGAATTGAAAGCATCGACAAAGTAGGTCCATTTGATTCTCAATTTAGATTGGAAACCATTGATGATGTACGAGCTGCAAAGAAAGATGATATTGTAAAACGTGCAAAAGAAATTAAACAAAAATGGGCAACTAAAACTGTCAGTGAAGGTGAAAGCATGTTAAATGATGTTCATCAAGGTGATACTGGAAAACTAGCCACATATGGGCCATCAAAATTAACATGTAGTTCTGGCGTTTTTGATTCTACTTGGCTAATTCTAGTTGAAGGAAGAGCAGATGTAATCAATCTTCTAAGAGCTGGATATGACAATGTACTTGCAATTGAAGGTGCAAAAATTGATGAATCAATTAAAGAATTATGTAACAAAAAAGATACTGTTGTTGCATTCCTTGATGGTGATAGATCTGGTGGATTCATTCTCAAAGAACTCAAATCTGTTGTTACATTAGATTATGAACTTCAAGCAGATTCTGGTGTTGAAGTTGAGGAATTAACTCCATCAAGAATTGATGAAATTCTAAGACCTATTGCTAATGAAATTAGAGATGGAAAACCTGCACCTGAGCTAAAAAGTAAAGATGATGGACCTGTTGCAGAAATGGCAGCCAAAATATTTCCAAATCTCAATGAAACACTTGAAGCAGTTGCATTAGATGGTGATCAAAATGAAGTTTTCAAAGTTCCAATCAGCGAAGTTGTAAGCAAACTATCTTCACAATCTGGAATCAAATATCTTCTACTTGATGGAATTATCACTCAGAGACTTTTAGAAGGTGCCAAAAATGCTGGTGTTGAATGTGTAATAGGACACAGAGTTGCAAAATTATCAAACTCTGATGGAATGACACTAAAAACATTCGGTGACTTGGGTGTATCTTAGAATAGATGACTGAACTGAAAATTCAGCACATCCTAACTCTTTCATATCTACTTTCAAAAGGTGCAAAATACAACTATGTCTCAATCACTACGTCTTCACTAGGGAAAAACATTCAGAAATCTCAACAGGCTGCTTCAAAACACCTTCTTGAATTAGAACAAAATCAGTTCATTGAGAGAATAATTAATGGACGAAATATTTCTGTAAAAATTACTTCAAAAGGATATTCTGAAATGGTAAAACTTTCATCCATATTACAAAAAAGTCTTGATTCTTCACCTTCGCATGTTGAACTAAAAGGCACACTAGTTTCTGGAATGGGTGAAGGTGCATACTATATGGGATTGAAGGGTTACACAAAACAATTTCAATCCAAAATTGGATATGTTCCATACCCTGGGACTCTAAATGTTAGATTAGATCAAAAAATTCATCAAGAATCTATTAAACAATTTGAAACTTTGGAGGGCGTAAAAATCAAGAGTTTTTCGGATGGAAAGAGAACTTACGGTTGGGTAAAATGCTTCACTGCAAAACTTAACAATTATACAAATTGCGAATTAATCATACTAGAGCGTACACATCATGATGATTCTATAATAGAATTAATTTCAAAATCTTGTTTAAGAAAAACTGCAAAATTAAAAGACGGTTCTAAGGTTTTAATTAAAATTCCAATAAATTCCTAAATTCCGTGAATGGATTCACCATACTCTTTCTGAATTTTTGAACTGGAGCTCTCAGGCATTGGGGATTGCAATCTTGCAACTTTTGCATCCAATTTTATTTTTTTACATCCTTCAGTGATGAATTTTTCTTGATGAATTTGATCATATCCTAATGCAATGATTTGTGGTTTTACGTGATTTACAGTTTTGAATATGTCGTCTTCTTGCCCAATTAAACAAAGATCTACCATTGATAATGAATTTACCAATTCTTGTCTTTGTTCTTGTGCATGAAGTGGCCTTCTTTTCTTCATTTTTACTGCTGTATTGTCTGTTGCAACGACAACAACTAAAACATCTCCCAATTCTTTTGCTGCATTTAATGTGTGAATATGTCCAGGATGAATAATATCGAAAACTCCTCCTGCTAATACAACACCTAGTGAATTTCTTCCCTTTTCAGTAAGGGTACTTCTATCTTCATTTACAAATTGATTTTTAATCAAATCATTAATTTTTGAATTAATAATGTCTTCAGAAAGCATACTTTTTTTCTTGATAATTTCAAATGGTTTTTTTTCTTCAATTTGAGATACATACATGATTGATAGTATGGATTTTTCAATTGGTTCCAATATTTTTTCTATTTTTGACCCTCTCTTTAATTCATCGCTAGAAATTACATCTTTGGATCAAGGCCTTTTGCTAATCTTAATGCATCTACAAGCCCATCTGCATACCCTATACTCAATATTGCCACTTCATCTTGACCGTCTTCTAGAAATTTCTCTGCATCTTTGACATACAATTCAGCATTTTCTAAAATTCCTTGAAACTCTTTTTGACCTTTGTATAATGGCCCAACTTCTTCTAATGCTTCTCGAACCATTGGAACATATTTTTTCATCATTTGAATAGAAATTTTCTTTGTTTTTTCTGTATTGTCAAATGGCTCATCGATACATTGTCCAAATAACTTTAGTGCATCTGATTCAGTAAAGTGCAACCTGCCTGGAATGATTACTGTATGTGGTGGCTTGTCAAAGTCGATTTTTTTCAAACTTGATATTTTACCTGAAATGATTTTCTGATCTTTGAATCCTATTCTTGATGCAACAATTACATATGTTGATGGACTAATGACATTTCTTATTTGGCCTTTTTCAGTTTCTAAGAGACCATCTAACGCATCTTTAGGATCTAAGAAAAAATCTTTGTCTTGATTATATTCTAAGAGGAGTACTGTGTGATTACCTTCGATAATATTTTTGTATATTACATAATATGGTGTTGTTAATGATTTCATTTCACTCATTATTGTTGCAATTCTCCCTACTTTGTAAAAATGCAAACCACATTCTCCTATCATTGAAGTAAGCGATGATGCTGCATGAATAGAATATGTTTTGATTTTATCTTCAGTTGCTCTTGTTCTTAATTCGATATGGGTTGTTGCAATGTAAGGATCCCCATATGCTAATAACACTACCTTCTTTTTCTTTGCATTTTTTAAAATTTCATTGCCGTCTTCCACAAGCCATCTTTTTGCAAGTTTAAATTCACCCTTTGTTGCTTTTCTGATTTTTGTTAAATCTGATTTTCCTATTGGGCTGGTAAATTGCTCCAAATACACGATATCTGCTTTTGATAAAACATCTAATGCCTCACTGGGAATGGATTTGAAGCCAGAAATTCCTAAACCGATAAACCACAGCATTATTGAATATTTTTGTCATGAAGTCTTTTTAAATGCTGTAGTGTTTTCTTGAGAATTTCTATTCCTCTAAGATATTCATCAATTGAAACCTTTTCATCAATCGTATGAAGCTCATGAGGATCTCCTGGCCCATAAGTTACAACCGGAATTTTCCATTGATTTCCAAGAACATTCATGTCTCCAGTCCCTGTTTTTCTAATTAAAGTGGGTCTTGAATGCTCAGTTTCCATAATTCCTAGAGTAAAAGCTCTAACTAGTGCTGAGTTATGAGGAGCTTCAAACGGTTCAGTTTCATCTAAAATTGAATAAAATGCTTCAACATCTCTTTCTTGAGATATTTCTTTGACAAGTGTTGAAATTTTTTGTTCAATTGTTTTACAATTCATATCTACTGGAATTCTAATGTCGAAAGTTGTTTCACATTCTTTTGGAGTGACATTGTGACTAGTACCTCCCTTTACTTCAGTCATTGTAGCTGTCAATAACATTCCTTTTGTTTTTCCTTCTTGGTTTGCTTCTAGCTTTTCTTTTAGTTCTCTTGCAAAAATCATAGATTCCAAAATTGCATTCTTTGATAACCATGGTGCACTTGCATGAGAACTATCTTCAACACTGATTTTGAGACTTATTGCTAACCTTCCTTTGTATGCAATTGTTACTTGTTTAATTCCACTCGGTTCTCCAAAAATGGCGTAATCAATACTCATCTTTTTCTTAACTAAATTTTTAATTCCTGTGGCGTTACCTTCTTCATCTACTGCTCCGACAAAAAATACGGTTCCGTTATTATTTTGAACTGATGCTGCTGCAAATAGCATTGCCATTAATGGTGCTTTTGCATCTGATGCACCTCTGCCATAAAGTGAATCGCCCTCTTTTCTGACTTTGACTTTGCCTGGCACCACATCCATATGTCCACATAACATAATTTTTGGAGAACCTGATCCCTTTTTTGCAATCACATTGCCTACTTCATCTATCTGAATATCTTCAAATCCTAAATCATCACATTTATCGGCTAAAAATTCAGCCAGTGGTTTTTCACTTAGAGATGGTGTGTATAGCCTGAGTGCCTTCTCTAGCATCTTCACTGCAAATCTTGGTGTTACTGTAAAGTTTGTGTCCAATTCTTACTTGCCTATCTCAAGTGCATAGTCTAGCATTAGGGAAGGAATATCTACTTCACACACTCTTACTGTGTTTTTGTATTCAGTTGTATTGTTTACTTCGTGTACGACCAGTCCTTTATCGTCACTTTCCATCAAATCCACACCTACGATGTCTCCCTCAATTGCATGTTTTGCTTTAATGCACATTTCCTCCATCTCTTGTGTGACTTTGCATGGTTCTTCTACGCCGCCAAGTGCCATGTTTGTTTTCCAATGTTTAGAAGTTCTGTAAATTGCTGCAACTATCTTATCCCCTACCATTATTGCTCGAATGTCTCTTGGTGGTCTTTGTACAAATTCTTCTAGATAATGAACTTGATAAATTGGATACATATTTTCTCTACTTTCAATAATTCCCTCAGCTGCATCTCTGTCATTTAATTTTGAAATTAATCTTCCCCAACTACCAACTGTTGGCTTGATCACTCTTGGATATCCTTGTGAATCAAGTGTATCCAATGCTGCATCTTTTGAAAAAGCTACAGTTGCATCTGGTGTTGGCACTCCGAATTTTTTTAATAACATGTGTGTGAATAATTTATTTCCAGCATAAACTCCGGTGTTGAGACAATTAATTACTTTGACACCTAACCCTTCAAGAGCTGCTGTTGAATGTAAATTTCTATAGTAACTTACACATCTTTGTATGACTACACCGTAATCTTCTGGTTTTTTTTCTAAATTTATTGCCAATTTTTTACAATCGACCATCTGGATGTTGATATTCTTTTTCTTACCTGCTTCTAGTAGAGCTTTTTCTTCCCAACGGATGGTATCGTAAAGAATAGTAACGTCAGTATTCACTGTCCCCAATCCTCGCCAACCGTTTGGGCTGGCTTTAGATCGAAGCCGTTTGAACCTTGAGATAATTCAAAACTTGCGCCACATTCCGGACATGTTACGATTTCTCCTTCAAGTGCATCACTTGGTACGGAAATATCTGCATCACATTCTTCACATTTTGACATATTCTCTCTTCGTTACTCCTCTAATTTATCATTAATTATCTTTTTTTCAAGTCTGTCTTCTAGAGGGATCTCTATAAGATCACCCATTCTTAGGCCCTTTAATCCTGCAGCGACAGCTTTTGCACCTTCATCGTTCTTTTCCAATCCTAAAAGGGACATCAAATATGCTGCACCTGTTTTTCCTGCCAATTCTCCGAACACTATCTTTCGTCTATTTCCAACTGCTCTAGGAGGAATTGGTTCATAGGCTGCCGGATTTCGAAGAATTGCTGCAAGATGTGTACCTGCTTTGTGTTTGTAAGCTTGATGAACCTACAATGGGTTTGGAATCGTATGGTGTAATAGATGTGTACTCTTCAATTAATCTGGACAGGTCAAGTAACATGTCTAACCTGAAATCGTTTGGTGATTTGTAAAGATAAGTCAATGCTACTGCAACCTCTGCAAGGGGGGGAATTCCTGTTCTTTCTCCAATCCCGTCAATTGTAGTGTGAATTTGATCAACTCCTGCATCACATGCTGAAAATGCATTTGCTACTGCAAAACCGATGTCATTATGCACATGTGCATCTAATGGCACATCTACAACCTCTCTCACTTTTTTAACAAAATTATACATTCCAATTGGACGTAGAATTCCTACAGTGTCTGGGAGACTAATTCTATCAACTCCTGCTTCTTCGATAGCTTTGCAAATTTTTAATAGAAATTCTGGCTCTGCTCTACTTCCATCTTCAACTGTGAATCTAATTTTTAGTCCATGTGATTTTGCATATTCCACAGTTTCCACTGCTCTCTCAAGTGCTTCCTCTCTTGAAATTCGCAATTTATCTTTTAGATGTATGTCTGAAATTCCTAAATATGCTGCACACCATTTGGCATCGCAATCTAATGAAATATCTATATCTTCTTTGAGTGCACGTCCGTGAGAAACAATATCTGCTTTTAGTCCTTGTTTGATAATTGTTTTAGTTGCTTCTTTATGGTCATTAGACACTACTGGTGAAATCTCAATTTGATCAACACCAAAATAATCTAACATCCATGCAATTTGGATTCTCTGTTTGTTTGTAAATGAAACCCCTGGATGTTGTTCTCCTTCTCTTAGAGTGCTGTCTAAAATTCTAATTTTCTTTGGATTTTTTTCATATGCGTTGTATAGATTTGCATAGTGATTCGGATCTTTCATTACTGATATCGTTGACATAAATTGATGATATAAACATATTCGTACTAAGTTCGTTGGAAAAAAGTAAAAATGATCCTAAATTAGTTTTGAAATTAAATTTTGAAACGAAAGTCGCAATTAGATTATTTTTCTCAAAATAATGACTGTGTTAGTATCTACTACTCCTGGAATTTTTCTTAGAGCGTCAATCGTGGTGTTGATTTCTGCAATGTTTGTTGCGCTCATTATTGTTGTGATGTCATATTGACCAGTAATCTCATAAACTGTTTTCACTCCTTCTAATTTTGCAAGTTTTAATGATACCTTGGATGTGTCTGTTGCAGAATCTACCGAAACTAAAACTATTGCACTTGTTGAATTTTCTTCCCCAATTTCTAGAGTGAATTTCTTAATTGTTCCACTGTCCACTAGATTTTTTACACGTCTTCTAACTGCTGATTCTGAAAGTTTTAGTTTTTTACCAATGTCTACAAATGATTCCCTGGAATCCTCTTTCAAATACTCGATAATTTTTTCGTCTATTTTATCCTTGTACATTTCTTTTTTCTTCCTCTTCAGTTAGTACGGAATCTAAAGCATGTAAAACTTTTGTTACGTCATCTTCAGATATTACTAATGGGGGAAGAATTCTGAGGATATTTCTTCCAGAGTAAAGCATTAGGACTCCTTTTTCAATTAATCCCATCAGAATATCTTTGACCTCAAATTTCATTTCAATTCCTATCATGAGACCCTTGCCTCTGATCTCTCTGATTATGGGGTGTTTTTCTTTTAATTTTTCTAAACCTTCTCTGAATATTTTCCCCATCTTCTCTGAGTTTTCAATCAAACCATCTTCTGTAATTGCCTTGAGAGCTGCAGTTCCTGCTGCACATGAAATTGGATTTCCTCCAAATGTTGATGAATGCTCACCCTTACTTATTGAAGCTAAAATATCTGGTCTTACAAGAGTTGCACCCATTGGAACGCCTCCTGCAATTCCTTTTGCGAGACACAAAATGTCTGGTGCAGTATTCCAATGATCACAAGCCCACAATCGTCCAGTTCTACCTAGACCAGCTTGAATTTCGTCAAAAATTAACACAATTCCTTTTTCATCGCACAGTTTTCTGACTTCTTGCAAAAATCCTTCTGGTGCAACTATGATTCCACTTTCTCCTTGTATTGGTTCTAAAATTACAAATGCAGTATCATCATCAATTACTGAACGCAATGATTCAATGTCTCCATATGTTGCAAAGGAAACTTTCTCTACTAGTGGTGCAAATGGTGTTCTATATTTTGGATTAAATGTTAGTGATAAAGCTCCAAATGATTTTCCATGGTATGATCCTTTCATTGCAACCATTCCTTTCTTTCCAGTAAATTTTCTTGCAAATTTCATAGCAGCTTCTATTGCTTCGGCACCACTGTTGTTTAGATGAACTTGTGTTAGGCCTTTTGGCGCTAACCCAATCAGTGTTTTCAAAAATTCTTCTCTTGTTTTATTATACAATGAACTATGGACAGTAATTATTTTATCAATTTGTTCTCTTATTGCATCATTGACTCTTTGATTTTTATGACCTACTAGAGCTACTCCGTATCCTCCCATACAATCGATGTATTCTTTTCCGTCTACATCCCATACGTGTGATCCTACTCCTCTTTCAATTGTTACTGGGAATCTCTGATAGAGATTTCCCATAAATTGGTCTTCACTCATGTTCAATCACCGTACAATTATCGTGTGCAATTGCAGCAGAGATTGGATTTTCTCTTTGTCCATTTCCAATCAATGCTTCTTTTACTCCCATATCTAATGCTTCAGTGGATGCCAGAATTTTCTTTTCCATTCCTGGTCCTATTTTCGGTCTAATTTCTTTTGCTTCTGCCAATGTGAGTTTTGTAACAAGTTTGTCATCCATTAATAACCCATCAACATTTGTGATGAATAATACTTTATCACAACCGACTTTGCCTGCAACATATGCTGCAGCCCTGTCTCCGTCAATGTTCAGAAATTCTGACTCTTCACTCATTGCTATGGGTGAAATGACTGGTGTTAGGCCTTGTTCTAAGAGGGATTTGATGAATTTTGAATTCACTTCTCTAATCTTTCCTGTATATCCGCCGTCAATCGCTTGTTTTCTGCCTTTTTCATTTACTATGAGTAATTTCTTTTTTCTGTCAGCTTGGATCAATTTGGCATCTATTCCTGAAAGTCCAATTGCATTAATGCCGTTTTTCTGAAGCATTTGTACAATTGCCTTGTTTATTCTGCCAGACATCACCATGGTGAAAATTTCTGCAGTCTCTTTATCTGTATATCTGCTTTTAATGCCACTTGGTGATGTTACAAATTTTGGTTCTTTTCCAAGCTGTTCACATACTTTGGTGACTTCTTTTCCGCCACCGTGAACGATGATTACCCCTTCAGTTTCTGCTACTTTTTTAATATCTGCAATTGTTGATGGATGTAAATCGTCTACTACACTTCCGCCAATTTTAATTGTGATCATTTCTAAACTGGAGTTAATGGAGTGTATCTTAGTCCATCCATTTCATCAAAACCACACATTACATTCATGTTTTGAATGGCAGAACCTGCTGCACCCTTCATCAGGTTATCTGATGCAGAAAGTGCAATCAATCTATTGTTATCTTCATCTAAATCAAATCCGATATCACAAAAGTTTGAACCCACTAGGAATTTTGGATCTGGGAATTTGTACAATCCTTTTTTATCTCTAATTAATCTGATGAACCTTTCATCACCATATGCTTGACGATATATTTTCCATAGTTCTTTTTCATCAATATCTTTTTTCAAGAATGTGTGATTTGTACATAAAATACCTCTAACTACATCTACTGCATGTGGGCTCATTGAAACACGAATTTTATGTCCTGCAATTTCACTGAGCTCTTGTTCGATTTCACCTGTGTGTCTATGCTTTGCTGGTTTGTATGGTCTGATGACACCTGCCCTCATTGCATGAGCAGTTCCAGAACCAGACCCTGCACCTGATGAACCTATTTTTGAATCAACAACTATGTGTTCTTCATCGATAATATTATTTCTGATTAATGGTGCAAGTGCAAGCATTGATGTTACAGCCATGCATCCTGGACAAGAAACTAGCTGTGCATTTTTAATTTTCTCTCTGTGTAATTCTGGTACTCCAAAAACTGATTTTTCTAAATAATCTGGATGTGGATGTTCCCAACCGTACCATTTGTCATATGCGTCTTGATTGTGTAATCTATAATCTGCACTCAAATCGATTACTTTGACTCCTCTATCGTAGAGTGCTTTTACAATTTCAGTTGCAGTTCCATGAGGTACTGCTGTGAAAACAACATCGCACTTGTCTGTTAATTTATCATAATCTAATTCTGAGAAAGTAAGATCGGTAAATCCTTTCAAACTTGGTTGGATTCTGTGGAGATACTCTCCAACATGTTGTCTTGATGTGACCATTGCGATCTCTACATCTGGATGGTTTACTAAAAGACGAAGTGTCTCTCCACCTACATATCCTGATGCTCCTACAACACCTACTTTCATGATAAGTCACCTCCTAAAGGAGTATAATTATTTTCTTACGTAGTTTAAAGCAAATTCTACCATTTCTTTTGGTATATTTCGTTGTGCCACTCTAGATAACCCTTTGAATTCCACAGTATTGTTTACTTCGTGAACTACCAAACCTCTTTCGTCATCCTCCATCATGTCGATTCCTAGAATTCCGCCACCCATGGCTTTTGATGCTTTTACGGCCATATCTTCCATTTCCTTTGTGATCTCACAAAGTTCTGGATCTGCCCCCAAAGCGATATTTGTTTTGAATCCTCCTGAAGATTTTCTATACATGGCTGCAATAGGTTCATCGCCAACTGTGATTATTCTGATATCTCTTGGTGGTCTTTGGATTAATTCTTGCAAGTAGTAAATTCTATCATGAGGACTATCTGTAATGTCTCTGATTTCAAAAACTGCTTCCATGGTATCTTTATCTTTGAGTGGCATTACTCCTCTTCCCCAACTTCCAATTACTGGTTTTATCACTAATGGGAATCCTACCTTTTCTAAATTCTCTGCTGCACTTTCACTTGAAAATGAAAAATATGTTTTAGGTGTTGGAACGTTATTTTTTTTCAAAAGTAATGTCATGAACATCTTGTTTCCGCAAACATTTGCAACTTCAAACTTGTTTAGTACCGGAATATCCATGAATTCTAGGCTGGCAGTAAAATGAAGTCCTCTAAAATAACTGACACATCTTTCTAAAACAATATCGCCTAAATCAAAATCTTCTTTTTTACTATCTGTATTAATTTGAGTAATTTTTGCATCTAGCATCAATGCTTCGTGTCCTAATTCAGATGCTTCTTTCTGCAACATCTTTTCTTCCGCTCTTAAGCGGTCAAAGACGATACAGACTTTGGACATTACTCTCCCCAGTCTTCGCCTACGGTTTCTGCTTGTTTAAGCTCGACATTTGATCCGTCTTTTTTAGCGATTTCAAAGTCAGCACCACAATCAGGGCAGGAGACAATTTCTCCCACTGAGGCATCGTCTGGGATGTTTAATGTTGCATCACATTCTGGGCAGTTCATGTTTTTGTAGACCTTTTCTTTTGTAATTTATTAGCTTCTGTTGACTGCATTCCCCACAATTCGACAAATCCTTTGGCTAATCTTTGATCAAATGTCGATTCTGCCCCATAAGTTGCAATATCGTGACTGTACAAGGAGTTACTTGACTTTCTTCCGACCACTCTGATGCTTCCTTTGTACAACTTTAGTTTTACAGTTCCAGATACTGTCTTTTGTGATGCTTCGATAAATCCATCAAGGTCTGTTTTTAGAGGATCTTGCCAAAGTCCTGAATATGCCAAATATGCCCATTCATCGTCAATCATTGACTTGAACTTGTTTTCGTGTTTAGTGTGTACCATTTTTTCTAAATCTGAATGAGCTTCAATTAGGCAAGTTGCTGCAGGGGTTTCATACACTTCTCGCGATTTGATTCCTACGACTCTGTCTTCAATGTGATCAACTATTCCGACACCTGCGTCTCCTGCTTTTTTGTTAATGTATTCAATTAGTTTTATTGGCTCCATTGCTTTGCCATCA
The DNA here is from genome assembly GCA_942490965.1 of uncultured Nitrosopumilaceae archaeon. Classification (GTDB taxonomy): domain Archaea; phylum Thermoproteota; class Nitrososphaeria; order Nitrososphaerales; family Nitrosopumilaceae; genus Nitrosopumilus. Next base: position 22,707 of record CALNZF010000092.1, read on the forward strand.
ACTTGGACTGGAATTCCTTTGCTGAATTTAATTTCCAAGTATGTTGGTTTATCTGGCAAGTTTTTTGTTTTGACCCAAATGAAAGCATCATCAGGCGGCTCATTGTATGGATCTTCTAACACTCCTCCTTCTATTGCACGACCCCACAAGTTTTGATCAATGCTGAATCTTTTTGCTACAGTGTCAATTTCAATTCCGTGTTTTTTTGCAAACTTTAATTCTGTATCTCTGTCCAAATTTTTATCTCTAATTGGAGCGATGATTGGAAGATCAGAACCTGAACGTAATGTTATGTCAAATCTCACTTGGTCATTTCCTTTTCCAGAACATCCGTGAGCAAGCGATGTTACTTTTTCTTTCTTTGCAATTTCTAAAACTTTTTCTGCAATTAATGGTCTTGCAAGTGCTGTTGCAAGACAATATTTTTTTTGATAAAGGGCATTGGCTTTAATTGATGGAAAAATATAGTCTGTGACAAATTCTTTTCTTGCATCGATATTGTAGTGTTTTTTTACACCTAGTTTTTTTGCTTTTGCTGCAATTTTTTTCCAATCCTCTCCTTGTCCCACATCTACTGTTACTGTAATGACATCCATGTCATGTTCATCTTGTAGATACTTTACAACCACTGATGTATCTAGTCCACCAGAAAATGCAAGAATTCCTTTTTGAGTCATAAAACATCTTTTCCGTCGTATTTTGGAATTTATCTTTTGTGATGGGCTCAAATTAAATTATTTTTGAAAAATTTCTGGCTAGCTTGAGCTAAAATTCGATGATTATTTAACCGCCAAATATAACGCTGTTTTATGAAAACTCGATCAGTAGTTTCTGCAAGCATTGTGGGCGTTGTATTGCTGTCTATGTTGGGAATTGCTCTTAATTCTAATGATGTCCCATCTGATCCTAAACTTCGAATTGCATATTTTCCAAATATCGGGCATGCAATTCCAATTGTAGGGATGGAGAATGGGTTTTTTCAAAATAGTCTTGGAGATCAAGTAAAAATTGAAACCAGAGTCTTTGACAGTGGTCCTCAAGCCATCGAGTCTTTGTTTGCCAATTCAATTGATTTAGCATATGTGGGACCTGGTCCTGCAATTAATGGATTTTTAAATTCTGAAAATCATAATGTACAGATTCTTGCTGGTGCTGCCAGCGGTGGTGCTAGCTTTATTGTTCATCCTGACTCTGAGATAAACTCTGCATCTGATTTTGTTGGAAAAAAAATCGCTGCCCCTCAAATCGGTAACACCCAGGATGTCTCCTTGCGTCATTATCTTTCTGAACACGGATTAAAACCCGCTGAAAAAGGTGGCTCTGTAATAATTTACAATATCCCAAATCCTGATATTTACACATTATTTGCAAAGGGGGATATTGATGGTGCATGGATTCCGGAACCATGGGCCACAATTTTGGAAACCGAACTAAATGGAAAACGATTGTTTTATGAAGAAGAACTTTGGCCAAATCAGGAATTTGCATCTGTTCTTTTAATTGCAAATGCTGATTTTGTAGAAAAAAATCCTGGATTGGTTTCCAATTTTTTAGACTCTCATCATGAAACTGTCAATTGGATTGATCAAAATCCTGTTGAGACCAGAATTATTTTTAACAATTTTTT
>CALNZF010000093.1:0-11119 GCA_942490965.1 uncultured Nitrosopumilaceae archaeon
ATGAATTTTTGTCAAAGAACTGATTCTGAAACTCTCACCAAATTTTTAATTTATCGTGATCTTCGAAATAGGGGATATGTTGTGAAAGACGGGTTTGGATTTGGTTCTGATTTTAGAGTTTATGAGCGAGGGCATTACGGTGAAAAAGGAGCAAAATTCCTAATCTTTGGTCTCAATGAAGGCCAACAAGAAAAAATGGGAAATCTCCAAAAAAAAGTTGAAGAAATAACGCAAATGGGAAAAGACCCTATTATTGCAGTAATAGAACGTCGAGGTGAAGTGATTTACTATAAAATCAACAAAATGAATTTTTATGAAAACAAATCTAGACTCGAAGAATCTTTTGATCTTTAATCCTTCATTATCCATTCTGAAGAATATTTTAAAAAATTATTTTCTTCAGCATACATAAAATCATACACTTCCACATGATTTGTTTTATTTTGCCACAAGTCTTCAAAATCTTTTACTTTTCTTTCAACTCTGGATTTATCATTCCATGATGTAAACACATCCACTGATTCAAAATCTCTAGTTTGAGCTGAAAATGATTCTTTCGATGTTCCTGTAAATGCCACTGTTTGATCCTCATCATCTCTAAAAATACCAATCCTTTCTGAAAATGTATCTGCAATTCCTTCTGAATTTGGAATTGCAATTTTTAACTCAACCTGTCCATTATTTACAATGTCTTGAAGTTTTTGAATTTTAGCATCTTTGATTAATTTTCCCTCAAATGATTTTGTATATTTTTCAGAAAAGAGTTTTGTAAATAAATTAAGATCAGCAGTTCTAAATCTGTGCCCTGTAATCATTCTTAATTTTGCTTTTCCTTCTGCAAACCTGTCAAATGCTACAGAAAACGTTGATAGTGTTTGAATTGATAAAAAATCGACACATCTGTCATATTCAATGCAATTACTTAGGCAAGGAAGGAAAAATTCTGAAACAATATCGTCTTTGTCTGAACGGTACTCTTCTTTTAATTTAATTTCTCTTAGGCCCAACAAACTTCAGTAAGAATTTTGTTATTTAAAGAATCAATTTTTAAAACTAAATGCTCCCATCGGGTTTTGTCAGATCAGTTCAACACCCGGCACTTTTGTTTATAAAGAAAAACTAATTTTCATATTTTTCTATATCTATTTTCATCCACAAAATAGTGTTGAATCTGATCTCCTATTCATCCAAGTAAAGATTGGCAAGAACTATTACAATAACAAAAGAATGATTCATTCGCGAGTCTTTTAAGCAAATCTTGTATATCTATGTCATGTCAACCCTAGTACAATACAAACATGATTCAAACCCTGTTTCCCTTGTAGAAACTGAATCTGAAAAACCAATTTCATCTAGAATAACTGCATTGGATATGGTTGGTCTTACGTGGATTTTCAAAACTGAAGAAGAATTACTTGCAGAATTCAGGTAATGATTTTGAGTCATACCATTTACTCTTACAGTATAACATAAGAAATCATCACATGTGTTTTTGAGGCAAAATAACAGTAAATGTTGTGGGGTTATTTGTTACATCTATTTTGCCACCATGTGCCTCTACAATTTGTTTACAACTAACTAAGCCCAAACCTGTACCTTCTTGTTTTGTAGTAAACAAAGGATCAAATATTTTTGAGATTATTTTTTCAGGTATGCTGGGTCCAGAATTCTCAAATGAGATTAAAACATTCTCCGTATCTCGAGTTATTTTGATGTCTATTTTTCCATAATTGTTCATTGCTTGTATCGCATTAAGAATAATATTTACAAAAAGAACACGTATTGATTCAAAATCACAATAAACTGGAACATTGTTTTTGGATTTAGTCACAGATATTTTTTTAGGAATGGTTATTCCTGTAAAAGAGGAATCCAAAATTTCAGATATGTTATTTAAATTAAAATTTAGTTTCTTGGCAGTCACAAATCCCAACACGTCATGTATTTGATGCTCGATTCGATTTATTGCAGTATTTATCGCATCAAATTTGAGAGTTTCTTTTTCAAACATTTCAGGATATTTTGATTTTAAAATATCTACTGAGGTTTGTATGACGGTTAAAGGATTCCTAATATCGTGTGCGAATCGAGAAGAAAGTTCTCCAATTGCTTTTAATTTTTCATCTTTGATAATTTTGTCAGTCTTTATTTCATCAATTGGGAAAATTTTGTCACATTTTATGTTGAATTTCATGTGATGTTTTTCTATGGATTCTATATTGGGTGCAGAACAAACACAATGCAAAATATCTTCATCTTCATTAAACAACATTTGATGTACAGTAACACCAAATTCGTCTGCCTCATCTTCCAATCCTGTGATTAATTGCTCTCGTGTATGACTTCCCAATTTGTGCATATCTAAGAAAATAGGCATCATTCACACAACTTACAATGATGTTAAAAAATGCATTCTTAGAAGAGACAATGACAGTAATTATTAGAATATCTCTATTTTCTAACATCTAAAGTTACTATAATTTCAGTTTCATCAGTATCGAGATTATCCTCTAACGTAATTTTTTTTTCTACAAGTTTGAATTCTTCAATTAAAGAACCATCCTCGTTAAATGTTCTAACCAGTCTACTTTTTGGGAGAACTGATACATCACTAGCATCGTGATATACTTTGATTGATTCCTCATTCTTTATTATTATCTTCATTCTATTCATCTAGGTAAAATCAGATAATAAAAAGTAAGATTGTGTTACAATGCATAAAATTTCATAATCCTAAACAACATTCCATTTCTGGAATCTAATGATGGCAATTTGTTTTAAATTTACTTTGATTTTGACTCTCTTTTAATATCCCCTACAATTTCTTCCAACAAATCTTCAACTGTGATTATTCCTGCTAATTTATCATCATTATCAACAACTATTGCCATATGCATATCCTTTTTCTTTAATTCTATGAGAAGATTACTAATCCTATCACTTGAAAAAACAAAAAATGGTTTTCTTGCTATTTTTTTTATCATAGTTTCTGGATATTCTTTTTCAGGGATTCTGGAGATATCCCATATGTGTAATATTCCAACAACATTGTCAGATGTTTTCTCAAACACAGGAATGCGTGAAAACCCTTTCTCTTCAATTTTGGAAATTACTTTTGATAACTCTAATTTTCCATCTAATGAAAAAACTTGATCTTTTGGAGTCATGACATCTTGAATAGGTTTATCATCAAACTCTAATGCATTGCGTACAAGATCACGTTCTTCTTTTTCTATTGCTTTTTCGATATATCCCAAATCTATCACTTCTTTGATTTCTTCTTCCGTAATGGGTTTTGGTCTTTGCGAGTAACCTCCGGAGAATTTCAATATGGACATTGTCAAATATTCTAAAGATTTCACAAAGGGATACATGATGTAACTGAAGTAAAGCAATACTCTGCTGAATCTAAGAGATGCTTTCTCAGGATTTACATTACAATATGTTTTAGGTAATATTTCTCCAAAAACTAAAATCACAAACGTCATTATGCCAATAATTATTGCAACTCCTTGACTTCCAAGTAATTTTATAGCGACATCAGCTGCTAAAACTGAAGATGCAACATTGACCAAAGTATTTCCTAAATTAACACTTGATGTCATCATTGCTGGATTCATCTTTAATTTGTAAAGAGGGGAAGATCCTGGAATTTTTTTCCTGTATAATTGAATTACTTTTGATCGTCTTACGCCTACAATTGCAATCTCAAGACCACTGAAAAGAGCGTAAAAACATATCAGAATACCAATTATGATAATCTCAATTTCGACAAATTCCATATTGAAAATATTATTTTTCTGAAAGGTTAAAGGATGCTTCGAATATCATTCATGAAAATAACTCTGCCCAATAACTATCTTCCAGATTTTTATTTTCAATTATAATGGTCTTGATTTTCCTTACTTTGTTTTTGAATATTGGATTTTAAAGAAATTTTTGCAAAGAAAGGAATTGATTATCCTCATGAATACAAATTATTGGAGATTTGTAATCCCCAAGCTGCAAAACAAGCATTGGATTCAGATCCTGATATGGGATTATTGCTTCCATGTACTATGGCAGTTTACGAGAAAGATGGAGAAAATTATATCATCTTGGCAAAACCAACTTCATTACTTGCTGTTACATCAAATGTAGAGTTAGAATTGACGGGAAAGGAAATTGAAGAAAAATTAATCAAAGTAATGGACAATTTAAAACACTCCTAATCACAAGTGATTAAATCTAAAACATTAGGATTGAACCCTTTGAATAAAGATATTAGTCAAGAAAATTGAATATAGGAAATTGAGAAAAATTGAAGTTATTTGTTATGACCAACAAAGTCAAAGTATAGAATTTACTTTTAAAAAATATAAAATTCCTTTTCATTCCGAATTAACCATGTCTGACAATCAAAAATTACTACGATATACTGGCATATGTCCTGATTCACTAGCAAATGGATTAACTAACGAATTAAATAAAATAATAGACACTAGAACAAAAGATCTCTATGTCACAAGTTTTGTAATCGAAGCTACATTATCAGATTATCTTACAAACTATACCACAGAACTTGAAACAAAACAAGTCAAAATTAAAAAGAAAAAACTAATTGAAGAATATGAGTCACTAATTGAACCAAGCGTAAAATTTAACAAAAATCTTCTTTTCATGATTATTATTGCTGCGAGTGTTGCAGTTGTGGGATTATTTGCAAATAATGCATCTTTGGTAATTGGTGCAATGCTGATATCTCCATTATTGGGACCGATCTCTGCTTTTTCATTCAACACAGCAGTTGGCAAAACAGACAAAATGTTCAAGGCATTTATCTCAGGGTTAGCTTTGTTAGTGGCAGTAATTGGCACAGGTGCACTATTAACACTAATTGCAATTCAATTTACGGATCTACCCTTAACTGACGAAATTTTATCCAGAACTGAAATGTCGCCTGTGTTTCTGGCAGTTGCAATAGCACTTGGATTGGCAGGTGGAATTGCACTTTCTACAAACATTCCTGGAATTCTCGTTGGTGTTGCCATTGCAGCTGCTTTAGTTCCTCCTGCAACTGTCGCAGGTATTGGAATTGCATTATGGGATTATGAGATTTTTTTTAATGCGTTTACACTTACTGCGGCAAATATTATAGGATTAGTTCTAGGCATGATGATTGTCTTTTTTATTGGTGGAGTAACCCCGAGAAAATTCTATGAAAAAGAAAAAGCTCAAAAACATATGATAATCACAATATCTATTTTCATTGGACTGAGTATTTTATTGGGATTTTTAACTTTAAAACCCGAAATCTAAAAATATTACAGATATACTTTTTTCCTTCTTGAAATCATATTTGACAATCATATTTTGATATTATTAACAAAAGAAAACGATAGTTATCTGATGACTTCTATGGATAAAATGGGAATGATTATTGCAGTAGCAATAGTTGTTGCCGCAGTTGGCTTTACCCTGACTGGTGGAAGCGGTGCACCCTCTGATATTCCAGCAAAAGTTGCGCCAGTTATAGATCAGGCAAAAGATATCAAAAAAGACTTAGAGCCTACTGTTGAAAAAATTAAAGAGATAGCAAAAGAAAGTAAAGAAATTTTGGATGAAACTAAAACAGCTACGGAAAAAGGAATGAAGGTGGCTGAAGAGTTGGCTAGTCCCAAGGCAACCGTTAGACTAGTAAGCATTCCTAAAGGAACATCTGTTACTGGATGTGAAGAGGTTGACAAATGTTATGATCCTTCATCTCTAATAATTTTCAAAGGGACCGAAATAATTTGGAAAAATGATGATACATCCGCACATACAGTTAGCAGTGGGGATATTGTTAACGGACCTGATAAAAAATTTGATAGTGGGTTGATAAAATCTGGTAAGACCTTTACACACAAATTCGATGAATCTGGAAAATATACTTATTTCTGCATGATTCATCCTTGGGCAAATGGTTCAGTCACTGTTAAATAATGTGAAAAATTGTCCGTGACTCAAAATGCTATCTAAAGATGTAATTAATTCTCTCAAAGGGGTTGTTAGCAAAAAGATATCATTAAAGCAATAGTAAATCAAAACTAAATCTTATCAAAATTAGTTGGATTTACATTGAGGATATTAAAAAAATAATTAAAGGAAACATGTTATGGCTGAAGAATTTTATTCGTTATTATCATCATTATTTATTTCAGTGATATCGTTATTCGTAATCCGATATATAATTCGCAAAAAAATGAAAAATTTTGGTGGTACTCAAAAAATAATAGGCTTTGTTTCGTTTATAATAATAGTCTCAGAAAGCTATCTATCTTGGCTCATCATTAGGACTATTTGAAATCGCATTGGAGGTTATTACCTCCATTGGAGTAGGGATGGTGATATTTGGAATTGCATTACAACATCAATTAAAAAATGTAGCCGCAGGAATTGGAATTTTTTTTAATTCTGATATAAACGTCGGAGATTCTATTACGATCAAAGAGGTAACCGGTGTGATCATAGAACTACATTTAACAAAAATTGTTGCTTTGGGTGAAGATGGTGGTAGAATTATAATTCCAAATCAAAAACTGGCAGAAGATTTTGTAATTGTATATAATAAACAAAGAAAACTCTAAAAGATAGTTTTGAATCTCTTTTCATCTCTAATTATGACTGAATCCAATGAAGTTGAATTTTGAGGATATTTGACCTTGATCTAACAAAAATTTAACTGATAATTTTTAATTATTTTTGGTCTTATTTACAACCACATGAAAGGATTATGTTCAAAATGTTATTCCTCAGGCGTTCCTTTATTATTGGATGAAGAAACTTTAGAAGCAATTTGCGCGAATTGCAAAAATTAATTGTTTTTTATCTCTAACGAGTAAAAGATGATGAAAAAATAAAAAATTATGGGGATGAGCCTGTACCGCTGACGCTTCTATCCCACGCATCTACCATTGGATTTTGCCTTCTTTCAAGTTCTTCCAAGTATCCGTTCAATTCCATTGCGGGAACATTAAATGTGGCAGATACTGTATCTCCTACTTGTGCAGTACATTCAGGTACAACCACGCTAATTCCATATTGTGATTCCCCAACACAACCATATTCTGTAACTGCTAACACTGTTACATCTTCAGTAACTTGAATTGGCATAATATTCCATGGTGTGACTGTAAAGATTATGACAACTGCTAAACCTGCTATCAATAAACCAAGTAATGTACGTCGTGATAATCTTTTTTCTGTTTGTTTTGTTGACATTTACTATCACTATACATACACGTTTACCAGATAAAAGGACCGAACATTTTTCTTATATTTGAAATCACACAACTATTTCTAAACTGATTTGATCTTTAATTTACAGCTGTTACAATAACCGTGCAATTCAAAATTACTTTTCAAAATTAGATATTTTGATTTTTTTGCAGCCTTGACTTGGATCTCTAAAAGAGATTCTTCATCAACATCATCAATTTTACCGCAATTCATACAGACTAGATTGATATGCTCATTAGTGTGTGCGTCAAATCTTGCTTCTCCTTCAACTTCTATTTCATTGACTAGTTTCTTTTTTTTGAGCAGATCTAATGTTTTGTATACTGTTGATAGGCTTACCATGGGATATCTTTTTCTTACAACTTTATGGATTAGAACTGCACTTGGATGATCTTCTGTTTTCAAAAGATAATCTACTATTGCCATTCTCTGAGGCGTGATTCTCAATCCCTCATCTCTTAATGATGCGACGATCTGATCCAACTGTTGCATGCTATAATTCACACATTCTACTATTTAATATCTATTCCTTATTAAGAATGAATCCTAATAGATAATAACACTTAATTAGGAACTATTCCTAATAATAATATGCAAATACAATCATTTGAAGATAAGCGATTAGAGTCAAATAAAAGAACTGTAAACAATGCAATTAGAATTTGTGTAACTTGTGGAAACATTGCCGTAAAGATCCAAAACCATGGTATCTTTTGCAAAGATTGTGGTTCATTTTTTGATATGGAGAAAAATCATGATGAGTGAGAATTCTTGTAGAAGTGTTTGTGGGTATTATGATGCAAATGCTGAATTTAGAAATTCAGGAAATAACACGTTTAGAAAATATTGTGCAGTTTGTGATTTAGATCTAGTTTCGAGATATTCTAACTGTCCTTGTTGTCACAAATCCTTTGAGGCCCGTTCATAATGGTGTATATCTGTAAAGGAGTATGCGATAGCTTGAAAGGCAAGAGAATTCCAAATGGTTCAAAATATGAATATGGACAAAAGAGATGTTCATTGTGCAGTATTTTTATGACTGTCACTGGATTTAGATGCCCGTGTTGCAGTGCTCTTTTGAGAACAAAATCGAGGAGCAAGAGATAATGGGCAAAAGAATTACTGTTGTACTTGATGATGATCTTTTGAAAAAACTCAGATTCTTGCAGGCAAAGCGAATCAAAGAGACTGCTTCAACTGTGAGCTTTTCAAGGATCGTAAATGAAACTTTAGAAAAAGGATTAAAGTAATTTCAAACTCATTTTTGTGTCTCTTTAACTGATCTATGAATGGTTCTGATATGCCTTTGTAAGTGACCTCCTGCTAGGTGTTTTTTACAGTGGGGGCATTGGGTTCTTTTGACCATTGATGACATTCATACTTTTTATGAAGTTCATATATACATCTTTTCTAAATCCTTAAAAAACCAATCTAGTTTTAAATTGCAAGGGTAAAAGGTTCAAATTTGATCTGACCATAGCAAGAAGAACTATCAGATAAAAATTCTCTCGAGATGAATTGGCATTTTAATCAAATTCTTTGTTAGTTAATAATGCTTAACTGATGTATATGGGGATTTAGAATGACTTTTTGAAATATATCGAGTCTAGGTGTTTTTTAATATGGATAATTTTCTAAATTTTTTAATATTAAAAGAATTTCTTGAACTATCTTATCATGGTTTGATGAATTTTCTGCAGATAACAATATGAGATCTTTATTCATGTTCACTGTAATCCACTTTACATTATCCCTAGATTCTACAGACCAATTTGTTTTACCAAGTTTCTTGTCAAAGACGTGATTCATTTTGGCCTTTAGTAGTGCTTCTCGATGTACCAACTTAGTCTCAGACACATTTAGTTGGGGGACTATTCCTTTTTTTCTGTCATATGCCTTGAGTCTTCCACATTTGCACAATATCCCTACAAATCGTAATGATGAATCTGTACTCAATATCTTACTGCAAAGATGGTTTTCAGGTCTCAGATTCTTTAATTCTTGCACTGTTTATGTTGATTTTAAAAAAGTAAATTCTAAAAAATAATTTTCTTGACTAAATGGTGAAATACCAATTCCCTCGATTAGATTTATCAATATTTTTACAATAATGGTGATGACGATTAGAAATTTAGTTTATTAGATTTTTTGCACTCTGGGGTTGTTCCACATCTGTGATTTGACACTGTTGCCTTTTCAAACTCTATATTCATTGATTCCATTGATGGGTTTTCATTATTTAGGTGGAGGAGTTGGAGATGTCTGGATTGTGAATTTAAAATAATTAATATGCCTGAAAATCAGTCATTATAATTCTACACAAAATAAAATGGCTGATAAAATTTATGATTACTTTACGCTTTGTGAAAATATTAAAAAAATTGATGAAATCATAACGTTTGCCGGAATTATTAATGATAGGGGACGATTAGTTGCTGGAGGATTGCGTGAGGGTGCAACCTCTCTTAGAAGTCCTCAAGATGATGAAAGAACCTTTACGACATTGGCCCTAAATGTAAAAATGCGTGAAGAATTTGATAAACAGCTTGGGCATGTAAATTTTGCAATGTCTGTAAGGCAAAAAGTGACATCCTTTAGCATGATACTTGGAACAGATATTTTGTATGTCACAGCATCTCCTGAAATGGAATATTCTTTAATTCCTCAAAAAATATTTCAAATGCTTGAGACCATTTGAAATATGGTGAATCCTCGTGGATTATGATGATGAAAGATTGGGACAAATTGCCCAATCTTTGGACGATGGTAAACTAGTAGATAATTCTTGTAGGAAACCATTATTCATTTTAGGAATTAGCTTAAAAGAGAATAGTAGGAATGATCAGTACGATCTAAATACTATTTTTTAATACTACGTTCATTGGAACTGTCACCAAACAACTAATCATTGTTGGTCTTAAGATCCAATTTTTATTAATTCTCTAATTATGTGTCTCATTTTATCTCCAAAATGGTAGAAATAGGATGGTATTAATTTACAATTGCAGTGAACTAGTAATATGACATTTCGTAAAGTGGCTGTTGCAATCATCACTCCTACCCATACTAAGAAATCTTTTGAACTCGGTCTCGAAATGGCTAAAAAATTTGATTCAGAACAGACCGTGATAGAATGCATGTATAAAACTCCACCAAAATTTTATTTTTTTGAAACAAAGTCTGATAAAAAAACAACACAAAATCAGATTGCAAAACTTAAAACAGAATTAGAAAACTGGAAGGATGTTGCTCAGAAACAAGGAATTCCCATCAAGACAAAATTAGCATTGACTGACAATATTTCACATTGGGTAGTTGATTATGTCAAAGAAAACAAGATTGATTTGTTAATTGTGGACTATCCCAAACTATCTATGGAAGAAATTACTCTTTTTGATGACATCATAAATGTAATTCATCATAAATCTCATTGTCATCTTTTAACGACAAAACCCTCATAGACTCTAGATTTTAGAATGTATCCAATTAGAAAATTATATTACAATGATTTCTATGCTACGATAGACTAACCTGCATCCTCTTTTAACCTCAATTTGGTGACTGAATTTCAGCGGAGTTGAATCACTAATTCCCGTTAGGGTCATTTGCCATTTTGGTTAAATTCTCTGATTTCAAACTTCTACGATTTCAAACTTCTACGATTTGACCCTGATATCTTTTTATTTTGATTTTTATAAAATTAGTATTTCCTAATTAGATGTTTCTAATTTTCGAATAGTTTTTAAATTTATTTTATTATACTATGTCTCATGGAAAACAAATCCTGCAAAATATGCACTTCTAGATTAGAAGTAGAACGTAGATGCAAATTCTGTAATGAGCCAACTAGACTCTTTTG
>CALNZF010000094.1:0-25023 GCA_942490965.1 uncultured Nitrosopumilaceae archaeon
TGACAATTGTTATTGCATCAAAAGGACATACTTTGACACAAATTCCACACCCATTACAAACATCCTCATCAATCTGAGTCTTTTTAGATTCTTCGTTTATAGTAACACATTCTGCGCCTGATTTATTGACTGGACAGTATTTTATGCATTCCAGTCCACATTTTGTGGCTGACAAAGATCCTGATCTAAAACTGCTACTCTATGAGTCATATTGTAATCCGGTATTTTCTTTGCTTTATACCTATTTTGAGTATATTTCAAAACTGGCGTTACGTTAATAGATGAGAATTTGACAACAAACTTCAAGCCGGCCATAGCGTTAGGGTGCGACCCAATCCCATTCCGAACTTGGAAGTCAAACCTAATGTCGCTGTTGTGCTACTAAGATGCGAGAGCTCTTGGGAAGCAACAGTGCTGGCATTTCTTCTTTACAATCAATCTTTTAATATTGAATTAATTGGATTGTTGTGAATCCAATGCCAAATTGTAGTGTTTGTGGAGAAATATGTGATAATGACATTCGGTTGCTTAATCACATGATGGAAAAACATGGTTGGAGAAATCCAAATGTTGAAACACCTGATAGAAATAGTAGAGGATACTAAATCTACAAATTTTGTAAATAATCTAAAATCAATCTTACACCAAAACCTGTTGCACCTTTTGGATTGTATGATTTTTCTTTTGTAGCTCCTTGTGTCCATGCAACACCTGCAATGTCAATGTGGACCCATGGAGTTTTTTCAATTGCATTTTTCAAAAATGCTGCAGCCGTTATAGTACCAGCTGCTTTTCCAATTCCGACATTTTTCATATCTGCGACATCTGATTTTATCATATCCATATAGTCTTGATTTAATGGAAGTTCCCAAACTTCTTCTGTAGTTCTCTTAGATGAATCTGTAATTTTTTTTGTTAATTTTTCATCATTTGATACAATTGCAGCCACGTTAGTACCTAGGGCTACAATACATGCTCCAGTCAAAGTTGCAAAATCAATTATTGCTTTTGGAGAATAATGTTTTTCTCCATATGCTAGTGCGTCAGCTAAAATCAATCTTCCTTCTGCATCTGTATTTAGAATTTCAGCTGTTTTCCCATTGTATAGTTTTATAATATCTCCAGGTCTGTATGATTCACCACCTGGCATATTTTCAACTGAAGGAATAATTCCAATTACGTTGATTGGTAGTTTTAACTCTGAAACTGATTTCATTATGCCTAATACTGTACAGCCGCCACATTTGTCAAATTTCATCTCATCCATTGCATTTCCGGGTTTTAATGAAATGCCACCAGTATCAAATGTCACAGCTTTTCCTACTAGGACAATTGGCTTTTCATTTCGTGGACCTTTATTGTGTTCTAAAATAATTAATTTAGGTTGGTTTTTACTTCCCTGACCAACTGCGGATATTCCTCCAAAACCCTTCTTTTGTAATTCTGGCTCTGAAAAAATTTTACAATTCATTTTATTCTTTGTAGACATGCTTTTTGCAAAGTTTGCTAATGTTGTTGGAGTGCATTCGTTTGGAGGTAGATTGGCAATACTTTTAGTAAATATTGCACCATCTGCAACAATTTCGGCCATTTTGATAGCTTTTGAAATTTTATTTGACTTTGAAACAATAATTGTAAGATCAGGGGTATTTCCTGTTTTTTCTGATTTGAATTTATCAAATTTGTAAAGAGCCATTTTGGCACCTTCAATAATTTGAGAAGCTGCAGAAATTGGTTCAGAAATAAAACTCGGTGGTGAAATTATTGAAAATTCCTTTAATTTCAACTCTCTTGCTTTTTGGGCTATTTTTCCTGAAACAAATCGGATTGTATCTTTTGTCAAATTCTCTTTTTTGCCTATGCCTGCTAACAAGATTCTTTGAACAGGTTTTTTTCCAGGAATTGGAATGATGGTTAGTTTTCCTAATTTACCTTCCATATCTTTTAGAGATTGGTCTATTGTAGATTCAATTTTAGTGTCAAATTTTGGTAAACCTAAAACTTTGTCAGAATTTTCTAACACAAATCCACATAGGAGACTTGTTTTCTTTTTTGTAGAATTTTCAGTTTTAATTTTCACTATGAGCATCTATTTTTCAAGTATTATTTAGATTTACTACAGATCTATTATCTTACTATTAGTAATCAGACTCGTTGATCTTAGAAATGCTGCTTTAACAGTTTTACAACCTTGTTGACATTCTTCATCAATTCTAATCGTTGATGATCTTTTTGTTTTTTCAATTAAGATTGATTTTATCAGGGGAAGCAAAGCTGCTCTTCCACCATATGCTCTTTCTTTAGTGATAAACCAAAACATGTCTAAGGCAGATTCATCTAGAATTTCTCCTCTTATCTTTTTCCCAAATTCTGAATAATGACCGATAATTGTTATTTTGTTTCTAGCAAAAAAGTTAATAATTTTTGCAAATTTCATACACAAATAACATTGATTATCGAACAACACTATTGGAATATTTTTTTTAATTTCCATAATTACTCAGAGAAGCGATCAAATTAAAATTTTACAGATTTAATACCTAAAATTTATTTTGATAATTTATGAAAATAATTACAGATGACTCTGATTCTAGTCATACTGAGACTGGGGAGTTTCCTTGCATTTCATGTCATACAAATTGTTGTAAAGAATACGTGATATTTGTTAATGCCCACGATGTTTACCGACTTTCAGTTAGATTGGGGTTGGCACCTGAGGATTTTTTAGAGATTTACGGGGCAAAGGACTATTCTTTGGGAATTAAGGTAAAAGAAGGTCTGATTGATCTTGCTTTGAAACAAAAAGACGGTGCATGTGAATTTCTTGAAGAAACTAAAGATGTTTTTAGATGTACAGTTAACGATTTCAAGCCAGGAGTATGTAAATCATATCCGTTTCAAATGAAAAATGGAAAATTAATCCAGATGAGTGATATATTATGCCCAGTCGATTGGAATCTTGCAGAATTTGAAAAAATGATGGTAACTCATCTTAAAAAAGATGAATCTGAGTGGAAGTTCTATGATGAACTTGTAAAAGAATGGAATGCAAAGCATTGGAGAAAAAAATCATTATCTGTATTTTTAAAATTTATGTTGGATAAAGTAGAATTATCTTTGAAATCCTGATGTTCTGATTTGAATTTCTGAGATACCTTTGAGGTTTTACAATTCATTGTTTTCTTTCAGAAATAGATTTTTATTCAATTTACAGGGATAACGTTGCAGATGGGTCTTAATTATTATCAAACAAAGAAAAATATTCTCAGGGCCCGTAAATTAGTGATCAAAGGGACAAATGCAGCAGGATCTGGTCACCCTGGTGGTTCATTTTCTATGGCTGAAATTTTGGGATGTTTATTTAACAAACATTTGAAATTTGATCCTAATAATCCTCAATGGGAGGATAGAGATCGTCTAGTCTTATCAAAAGGACATGCTGCACCTGGATTATTTTCTAATATGGCAGTTGCAGGATATTTTCCAGAGTCTGAAATTGAGACACTTAGAAAATTTGGTAGTAAATTACAAGGCCATCCAGATCTAAAATGCCCTGGAGTGGAATTTTGCGGTGGCTCTTTAGGCACTGGATTGTCCTATTCTATTGGAATTGCACTTGCAGCAAAAATTGATTCTAAAGATCATCATGTCTATACTATTATTGGAGATGGTGAGTCTGATGAGGGGCAAGTCTGGGAAGCTGCAATGACTGCTTCAAAATACAAAGTTGATAATCTTACAGCTTTCCTTGATAGAAATTTCATTCAACAAGATTCATACACTGAAAAAATTATGCCACTTGATGAAAATTTAGAAGGTTCTGATATTTCTGAGATGTGGAAAGATGCATCACGTTGGAAAACTGGTGACAAGTGGAGATCATTTGGTTGGAATGTTATTGAAATTGATGGACACCGAGTTGAACAAATTGATGCTGCTATAACAAAAGCAAATACTACAAAGGGAGTTCCAACAATAATTATTTCAAGAACAATTAAAGGAAAATCTATTGAACATATGGAGGATAATCCACAATGGCATGGAAAAGCCCCTGATTCTGATGTTGTTCCAATAATTAATCTCGAATTAGATTCACAATTTATGATTGCTCCTTCTATTATTGCAGGCGATATGACAAATTTAGAAAATGAAATTAAACGATGTGTTACTGGCAGAGCCGATTATATTCATCTTGATGTGATGGATGGTCAATTTGTCCCAACAAAAACATTTGATCATAATAAAATTAAAGAACTGAGATCCTTAACGGTAATTCCATTTGATACGCACTTGATGATTAATGAACCTGTAAAATATGTTAAAGATTATGTTGATGCTGGTAGTGACATTGTCACTGTTCATGCTGAAGTGACTGATGAATCTAGTTTTGGTGAAATCCATGATATACTAAAACAAAATCAGGTTGGTGTGGGCTTTTCAATAAATCCTGACACTGAATTACCTGAATGGTCTTACAAATTTCTGCAATCCCTTGATCAACTAATTGTAATGTCTGTAGTACCTGGAAAATCTGGTCAGAAATACATTGAAGAAACACATGAAAAAATGGCAAGATTGAATTCTATTTTAAAACAACATCATTTTTCAGGCTATATTGAGGCTGATGGAGGAGTAAATCTTGAAAATATTGGCTCAGTATTTGCTGATGGTGCTCGTGTTTTTGTTGGAGGAGGTGCAATTGTTGGTCAACAAGATGTTAGGGCTGCAATTAGAGATTTTAGAAATGAAGTATTGAAATCAAGAAGACATCGATTACTTACAAAAGCAAATGAACTTGGTGGAAGTGATTTAGTAAACAAGTGGATTGGGTTACATGTAATTGGCACAAAACAAGAACAAATTAAAAAAATTGCACAGGAGGTCGGATACATTTGAATGAACCAATAATGACCGATATGCGTTCAGAATATTCCAAATCTTTAATTCAATTGGGAAAAGAAAACCCTGATGTCGTTGTTTTGGGTGCAGACACAACTGATTCATTAAAAACTTCAGGATTCGGAAAAGAATTTCCTGACAGATTTTTTAATGTGGGTATTGCTGAAGCTAATCTAGTTACAATATCTGCAGGATTAGCAGCATCTGGAAAAATTTCTTTTGCTAGTACTTATGCAATATTTTTACCAGGTAGGGCAGTTGATCAAATAAGAAATAACATTGCTTATCCATCACCTCCTGGAAAAAAAGGTCTTAATGTGAAATTAGTTACCTCTCATGGTGGTTTGTCTGTAGGCCCTGATGGAGGCTCACATCAGCAAATTGAAGACATTGCTATAATGAGAGCAATTCCAAATTTCAGAGTCTTTATTCCTGCCGATACTATTGCCGTTTCAAAGTTAACTCAATTAATGGCTAGAGAATACGGTCCATTTTACATGAGAATGGCAAGATCTGCAACTCCTCTTGTTCATTCTGATTCTCAAGAATTTCAAATTGGAAAAGGAATTACATTGAGGGATGGATCTGATTGTACTCTTGTTGCATGTGGTATTACTGTTAGAATGGCTTTAGAAGCTGCTGAATTATTACAACAAGAAGGAATTTCTTGTAGGGTTTTAGATATGTTTTCAATTAAACCAATTGACAATGAAATTTTAGAAAAAGCAGCCAGAGAAACAGGTTGTATTGTAACAACTGAAGAACATAACATTATTGGTGGAATGGGGTCTGCGGTAACAGAATCCGTTTCTGAATCTTATCCTGTACCCGTTAAGAGGATTGGAGCTCAAGACATGTTTGGAGAATCTGCGCGTGATAATGAGATTCCACTGCTTTTAGAGAAACATGGAATAACATCTTTTAATATGGCAAAACAAGTTAAAGAAATCAGGAGTAAAAAACTATGAAAATTTTTCTCGATACTGCCAATCTAGAATCTATTAAAAAATTCAATGACATGGGTTTGTTAGATGGTATCACAACTAATCCTTCACTTATGTCAAAAGAAGGAGGTAATCCAAAAGATGCAATGGAAGAAATTACAAAAATTATCCAAGGTGATGTAAGTTTAGAAGTTATTAGTACTGATTATTCTGGAATGATTGAAGAAGGTAAACGTCTTCGTCAATATGGGGATAATGTAGTAGTTAAAGTCCCTATGACTCCTGATGGTCTAAAAGCATGTAAATCACTTTCATCTGAAGGAATTCCTGTTAACGTTACTTTGATCTTTTCTGCAAATCAGGCTTTACTTGCTGCAAAATCTGGAGCGAAATATGTTAGTCCTTTTATTGGAAGATTGGATGACATTGGTCAAGATGGAATGCAATTGATTAAAGACATTAAAGATATTTTTAAGAATTATCCTGATTCATTAAAAACTCAAATCCTTGTTGCAAGCATTCGTCATCCGGTACATGTAATTGATGCTGCAAAAATTGGTGCAGATGTTGTTACATTACCTCCAACAGTGTTGGAAAAAATGTTACAACATCCATTGACTAAAATTGGATTGGAGAACTTTCTGGCTGATTGGGATAAATTAAAGTCTGGAAATCATGATATCAAAATTTAGTGAATAGGATATAATAACAAAAATTAGAAATTGAGGTAGTGTTAATCTGAACCTTTGTTTGTACTTTTTCTTGAACTAGTTCCTCTACCTGTACTTCTAGTCATTCCTTCAGTGGAAGGTCTTGCTTTAGGATCAGGCATGTCTCCTAGTTTTCTTGAACCAGTTCCACGACCTGTGTGAACCATTCTACCTGCTGATGCTTTTTTTCTTGCTTCTTGGATCTTTCTAAATTCGTCTCCAGACCATTTTGAAGCATCTTCATCAACTTCGATAGTCCCTGTCCCTCTTCCAGTTCTTATTCTAATTTTCCCCATAATCTAAATTAAACCCTCTTGTATTTATCTAAGCTTATTTTTTAAGAGTTGATCTAGATTTTTAGTTTTAACTGCTAATCCAGCCTAATTTTTTAAAATATGCAAACATCATGATTGCAGGAATTGCTGATGCGACTATCACAATTATGAATGTTGTAAATGGTCCTAAAATCATTAAATTACTTCCAATCCCTCCTGGCAAATCTACATTCATTCCATAAAATGTACCAATCACTGTTGCAGGAATCGCTAGTGTGAAAATTATTGTTAATACTCCGAGAACTTTGTTTGTTTTTTCAGTACTTAACACAAAATCTGTATCCTTGTAAATTTCCATGGTTTCTCTAGATTCTTCTAATGTTTCAATTACTTTGTCAATGTGATCAATTACGTCGTCATAGAATAATGTGAGTTCATCATTTTCATTGTCTGAAGATTGTTTTACCTGTTTTGCTATCTCTAGTACAAATTTCTTTAATGGGTTTGCTATTCTTCTTAATCTGTTAATTTCTCTTCTAAGTAACGCTATGCTTCTAGCAACGGGTTTTGTTTCATCAAAAACTCTATCTTCAATATCATCTAGATTTGCAATAATTTTTCTTGATGTATGCAAAAGATCATCTACTAACACATCCAAGATTTCGTGAAGTAACAATCCTGATGATTTCCCTAATAATCTGTTTTTTCTCTGTTGATCCGAATTTGTTTTACAAATTTCTACCAATTCTACCAGTGGTTTAAGATCTCCTTGATGAACTGTAACTAAGAAATCTTTCCCTACAAATATTGATAATTGACTATTTTTTGATATTCCTATTTTTTGTGTTAATGGCGGGAAATGAAGAATTACAAAGAAATGATCATCATAACTATCTAATTTTGGAAGCTCAAATTTAGTCATACAATCTTCTATGTTTAATGCATTGAAGTTGTATTTTTCAGCCAATTTTTCAACGTCATCTCTATCTGGATTTTGCAAATCAATCCATACAAATTTCTCTCCTTGAATGGTTTCTATTTTATTTTCAATACGGTTATCTGCTAATTTTTTGTTAGAACGTAGCCTATTTGTGATGAAACCCTTTCTCATGTCAAAAACCCTAATACAACAAATTTAAAGCGATCGCTATAATTGGTGAAAAGTTGTTTTTGAATTTGAGGCTAATCTAATTTAGATGTTCATTGCACCCATGGAAGAAAATAATTGGCGCCTATCCAAACAAGTCCTATAGATATTGCCATTGCAATCCACCATTTTCGCATATGTTGATTTTAACCTAGTCAATAATAAATCTACAGCTTAATTTTCAACATGATCTTAAAGATTATTACTGGTTGAACAAGTTTCTTTTTTTGTGGCCTTCGTAGTACAGTGGTTAGTATAGAGGATTGTGGATCCTCGGACAGGAGTTCGATTCCCCTCGAGGGCCCTCTATCATTTTAAAAAATACCGAACTTACTAGATTCCATCTCTTCTTTGATGGCTAGTTTGAATCTAGGGGATTTGGATTCTGTATTCTTTGTTAACCATGTTAAGAATTTCTTTTCTGTTCCTCTGCCCTTTATTTTATCAAAATCTAAACCCATCATTTCTGCTAGTTTTTCCACTAGTGTTCTATTGACACTTAATACAAAAAAATGCCATCCAAATGCAAATTCTGAATCTGACATCACAAAATCATCTTGTCCGTGAACCATTTCTTCTAAAAGTGATAGTTGATGAGTTAATGCTTTACTAGTTTTATCATAATCTACTGCTGAAACATTGATGTTGATTCTTTCTTCCATATTTTAGTTAGGTAAAAACAAAATAAAAGGATTACACAAATTATTCTTTTAACAGATATTCAAAATCTATGTCGAAATGCATTTTCATGATGTTAATGTATGTTTGAATGGATTCTGGAATCTCTTCTCCACATGCCACTCCTAGTTTTTTTGCATTAATCCAAATAACTAACGTTTGAATAATTGTCAAAAATCGATCATTTTTAATTTCTGGTGACCCTATTGATTTGGTATACCTTTCAGCAAATTCCCAGGCTGTAATAAAATCAACACATTTCACACCAAAAATTGCTAATAATTGCTCCTGCATGTTTTCTGCTTTTTTCAATGGAACTTTATTGATAATGTATGGAAAATCTACTTTCTCTGGAAGACATTCTGGCAAAGGTCCCCAAATAGTAACTATCCGTGTATCTTTTTTAAGATTTTTAAACTTCTCTAACATTTTATTGATTATATTTTCATCCGTAAACCAAAATAGAATTACTGATGCATCTGAAAAATTTGAATCTTCTATGTTTTGACAAATCAAATCTATGTTGATATTTTTTTCTTCAAGATTTTTTTTTGCCTGTTTTATTTTTTCAGGGTTGTTATCGATTCCAACTGCTTTTTCAACTCCAAATTCGTTAATGGCAAGTTCAACTCCTTTTTCATTCCCGCACCCTAAATGATAAAAAATATCCTTTTTATCTAAATTTACAAATTTGAAAATTTCTCGAAATGATTTTTCAGGTAATTGAACATCTTCTCCACTAAGTAAATTATCTGGAAGACTTTCTAAATATTCTTCAATTTTCATTATGCTTTATACAATTAATGAGAATTTATTCTCTTATGCTTTCTAATTTTGAAACTGCTTGCCATAATTGAGTTCTAACGTATGATGGCATGTTGGGATCTTGTGTGATGTCATCTAATAAACTGATAGTGTTTGCTGCTCTAACCGATAATGAATATTCCTGATTTTTTAGTTCTATAATTAAATCTGTGATTGACTTCTTGACTGTTTTTGGAGTAGAGTTGCTAGAAGTAATTTGTTCTAATGTTTCAATTGCTTCTTTCATTGATTCTTTATTTTGAGCGTCGTCAACCATTTTTACACCTTTTCTTAAAATTAGAAGTATATAGTTACATCTCTACAAAGACATTGTCTGATTCTACGACAACTTTGTATGATGTTAAATCCCTAATCTTTGCTGGGAATTTCATTAATTTACCTGTTTTACAATCAAATTCTGCTGCATGCCATCCGCAAGTAATAGTATGACCGTCTAATTTCCCTTCAGATAGGCTAGAGCCTGAATGAGTACATGAATCATCTGTAGCGCAATACTCTCCGTCAATATTTGCAACTAGAACATCTCTACCGTCAATAGACACTTTGATCATTTTTCCAGGCGGAATATCTGATGTTTTACCTGCGATAATTTTTCCCATTGAAGTTTTTATCTCCTCATTGTTAATAATTTTTTGTATATGACAAAGTTGAAAATTAAAGAAGCAAATAATTCAGATAAAATTTCTATTTTAAAATTTTGTAAAAATACTTTTTCGTGGGGAGATTATATAGAACACGTTTGGAAATCTTGGATATCTGAAGGTTATTTGTTTTTAGCTCAAAAACCAGAACCTGTTGGAATCTGCCATGCATTTTACTCTGATGATCAAGTTTGGATTGAAGGAATTCGTATAGACCCTACTTTTCGACGCCAAAATATTGCATCTGAACTAGTAAAACATGCTGAAATTATAGGTCTAGAGAGAAATCTATCTTTTTCATACATGTTAATTGATACGGAGAATTCTGTTTCTATTTCAATGGCACAGTCACTAAATTATGAAATTTTTCAAACTTGGAATTTTTACTCTATTGAACCCCTGCATAACTCAAACTATAATGTCACTTTTGAAAAATCCATCAATCCTAAGTCTTTTTCTCATTATGTTAAATCTTGGAGATGGCTCCCTGTTGATAGTATGACATTGGAATCGTTTTATCGACAAAATAGAATTGTAAATTCTTCAATTAATAATAAAAATTCTATTGCAATAATGACCGAGTCTGAGCATTTTGATGGAACATTAATTGTTACTTTATTTTCAAATTCTGACGAATCTGTATGTGAAATTTTATCATTTTTACAAAATTTTGGTTGGGAGAAAAACTATGAACGAATACAAATTTTGACTAAAGAAAAATTACCCGATTTCAATTCATTAGAATTTAAAATTTCATTTCACTTGATGAAGAAATTTTTAGTTTAATCTGATTTAACAATTTTAATTGTATTCTTCAAAATCCCCAATCTTTCTATTTCCATTTCAACTTTATCCCCATTTTTTAAAAACACTGCATTTGGTTTGTTTAACATAACTCCTGCAGGTGTTCCTGTGGAAATAATGTCTCCTTTTTCCAGTGTCATTACTTTGGAAATTTTTGAAACAATTTCTGGAATTTTAATAAACATGTTGTTTGATGAAGAATTTTGTCTTAATTCTCCATTGATTTTGGTTGTCATTTTAAGATTTTGTGGATCTTTGATTTCATCTTTTGTAGTAATCCATGGTCCGCAAGGTGCAAACGAATCAAAACTTTTTCCTCTGGTAAATTGTTTGTCTTTAAGTTGAATGTCTCTTGCAGAAACATCATTGAATATCATATATCCAAATATTGCATCATATGCATCATCTGCGCTAATATTTTTACAATTTTTGCCAATTATCAAGGCTAATTCAATTTCATAATCTAACTGTGTGACAAAGTTGGGGCATACAATGTCTGAATTTGTACTGTTTAATGCGGTTCTTGGTTTTATTACTAATGCCGGATCTTCTGGCGCTTGTAATCCTTGCTCTTTAGCATGATCTACATAATTGAATGCTAAACAAATTATTTTGTTGGGATTGGGAATTGGTGCCAATAACTTGTATTTTGAAATATTTTTTTCATATGGTAAATCATCAATTTTATTTTTAATTTCATCATACCATCCATCAAAAAGAAAATCTTTTACATTTTGAGGAATTGGCACTCCTGTTAAGTAAGTGATTTCATCTTTCGTAGATACTTGAGTCTCCTTTTATGAAACCATATGTTTCATTATTATCATGTAACAATCGTGCTATTTTCATAACGAATCACTTGTGTGTAAAAATTGCCTGATTTTGTGAATCTTTTCTACAATATCCAAATCTAACAAATTGAATTTCTTCTCCTTCTTTTAATTGTAGATAATGTGGTTCTGTATAAACATCTAATTCTTCTAAACTGTCTTCATTAAATTCATCTCCAATAAACAATGTTTTTGGAATAATCATCTTTATTCTATGTGCTGTTTTTTGTGGGACCCATTGAATTTTTAGAATATCTGTTTTCTCTCGATTTTCAACAAATTTTCCTTCTAATTCTATTCCTTGTTTAGTAATCGATACATTTCCTAAACCTAGTAGGCGAATTTGTGTACCTTCTTTGATACTTTGTGCATCATCTCCTGAAATGTAGAAATTTTCATCAATCTCAATAGTTCTTTTTCCCATATCATTTATTGGATGATTTGGGATTTCAACAGAAGATATCGGTAAATTTTTCACTGTAAGTTTTTTTGCATTACTTACCATAAATAATCTGATACTATCTGCATCAACAAATTTTCTGTTAAAAGATTCTAGTGCATCAAATGGCGCTAGAGTATTTGCTTTGGTCAATCCTAATGACATGATGAATTTCCTTATTGCCTCTGGTTTGATCCCTCTTCTTCTCAATGCTTCTAAAGTTGGTAGTCTTGGATCATCATACCATGTAACTTTTCCTTCTTCAATCAATGGCTTGATGATTCTTTTTGATATTGGCATGCCTTTGAATTCTAATCTTGAGAAAAAGCCTTGGGCTGGTTTTCTCATTTTTAATGCATCTAAAATTGCATCAATCAGCTCTTTTCTAAGTTCAAATTCTTTAGAACGAAAGGCATGAGTGACACCATCAATACTGTCTTCTATTGCAACTGCCATGTCATAACTTGGCCAAATTCTGTATTTTTCTCCTAAGGTGTAATGCTTTCCTTCAATAATTCTGAATAAAACTGGATCTCGCATGACTGCATTGTCTGCTTTCATATCTCCACGGAATCTGACAATGGCATCTCCTGGCTTGAATTTATCATTCATCTTTTTCCAATTTTTGTTATTTTTTTCGATATCTTCCATACTGCAGTTGCATGCTTTTCTTTCTCTTCTGTTTTTGCTGATGTCTTCTCTTTTACAAGTACAAATGTATGCTTTTCCTAAATTGATCAATTCAACTCCTTTTTCATAAAATAATTCCATGTCATCTGATGTATTTTTTACAATATCGAATTCTATTCCCAACCATTCTAATCCCACTTTGATGGCTGCATGATATTCCATTCTTTCAGCTTCAGGATTTGTATCATCCATTCTTAGAATGAATTTCCCTCCGTACATTCTGGCATATTCTGAATTGATGATGGCAGCTTTTGCATGTCCAATATGTGGATATCCGTTAGGTTCTGGAGGGAATCTTGTTATGACTTTTCCCTGTTCAGCATTTTTTAATTCTGGAAGCCCTTCTCTCTCTTCGATTTTTTCCTTAGGTGCTAAAAGCTCTGGAAAATTTTCTTTAATTTCACTTTCTTGTTCTTCTAATGATAATTGATTAACTGAGGAAACTATTTCAGTAATGTCTCCTGAAATTTCCTTTGCTTTGCTTCTAAATTCTGGTTTTGTTCCAAGAATCTTCCCTAAAATTATCTTATCTCTTGTTTCTCCCCCGTGCTCAAAAGCATTCTGAAGAGCCATTTTTCTAATTTCTATTTTTAATTCTTCATCCATGCTAGTTCTTACCTTTTACAACTACACACTACGTTTAACTACGAAATCTAATAATGAAATTAACTCTATTTTTGCCGGTCCTGAATAACTTTCTAATGATTTTTCAGCTTTTTCAGCATATTTTAGAGCCTGTTTTCTGACATTTTCTTCTATTCCTAAAGATCTAATGACGTCCACTGCATTACTTAGATCTTTTTTTGATATTTTTGAATTTCCGAATGCTTTTAGAATTATTTTTTTGTCATTACCTTTTGCTGATTTTATTGCCATGAGAATTGGAAGTGATTTCTTTCCTTCTCTTAGATCATTCCCTACTGGTTTTTTTGTTATTTTGGGATCTCCCATTACTCCGATAAGATCATCAGTTATTTGGAAAGCAATTCCTAAATTTCTTCCAAATGATGAAAGATTTGAGATGTCTTTTATTTTATTTGTTGCACAAATTGCCCCCATTGCACAAGAAACATCAAACAATGCTGCCGTTTTTTTACCAATCATTGTAATGTATTCTGCCTGTGATGGGATTTTTCTCTCTTCAGCCATTTTTACGTCTAATAATTGACCTTCACAAACATCTACACAGGCTTTAGCAAGTCTAGATACTAGTTGAGTAGTAGCATGAGATGATAATTTTGAATCGGTGATGATTTGGAATGCTTTTGAAAATAAAACGTCCCCTGCAAGTATTGCAATTGGCATACCAAATTTTTTATGTACTGTGGGAACTCCATGACGCATTTCATCATTATCCATTATGTCGTCATGAACTAATGTAAAATTATGAACCATTTCTACTGCGCTTGCAGCAGGCATTGCATTGGATACTTTACCATTTAAAATTTGGCAACTTCTAATTACCATGTATGGTCTAAGTCTTTTTCCACCGTTTATAATTAGATGACCTGCTGCATCATAGAGTTTCTTTGGATTACCTTTTAATTTTGAATTTAGATACTTGTTTACTATTTTGGCATTTTGTTCCATCTGTTTAGTTTTATTCATTTACTAATCTCCATTTGTCATTTGGTAGATGAATTTTAATCGCTTTTTGTAATTCATCATGTACTTCATCATTCATCCATGTAGATAAGATATTTGCATGCTTTTCAAGCATTGATCTGTCTGATTTTTCTAATAATTCCAACGCAATAAGCATCCATGGACAATAGATTTGTGGATTTTTTTTTAATTCTTCAATTAGCTCTTTAGATGAAATCCATTTGATTTCATCAATTTCCCCCTCAATCCTTTTTAATTCTGTAGATCTGTCAATTATGCCAATTAGAGTTCCGCATATTTCATTTTCAGAACCCACATCTTTGTATGGAACATGATATTCAAATTTATGTAAATAATCTAATGTTCCTTTAATTCCTAATTCTTCAGGCATTCTTCTTTCTCCTGATGACACATAAGTTTCTGATTCTCTTGGATGACTTGCAAATGTGCCATCCCAATCATTTGGCCATAACATTTTTCCTTTAGCTCTTTTTGTAAGGACTAATCTACCCTCATCATCAAACAATAATGCAGTAAATGCTCGATGTAATTTCCCATTTGGTAAATGACACTTTACTTTTTCTTCACTTCCTATTGGGTTATCATTTTCATCAACTAAAATTACAAATTCTTCAGACATTTTTTTTACCTCTAAACAATGTCCCTTCAAATGTCCTATTTTTAACAGCTTTCACAATTCTTTCAGGTTTGTTACCATTTGCAAAGAATACATTCATTCCTATCTTTGCAATTTTTGATGCTTCTTCAACTTTTCTAGTCATTCCACCTGTAACATCCATTTTATTTTCAGAAATGGATGGGCGCTCACCATGTAATTCATAAATTAGTTTTTTTGATTTTAAATCTGAATATAATCCATCTTCATTTAATGCAAAAATACAAAGTCTGGGTTTTAGAATTCTTGCAAGATGAGTCATAATTTTATCTCCAGATAAAATGTATGTTTTTTTCTGACCATACCATAATGCATCTCCATATGTGACTGGAATCAAGTCTGAATTTGCAATTTTTTCAATTTCTTTAATTTTTTTAGTTATTGGCTTATTTCCAGACATAAAATCAGTTGGAGGTAGACAATACGGATTTAATTTGTTTTTTAACAATGAATCTAAAATAATTTTATTTAATTCAATCATTGAATTTTTAACAATTGCAACTCCCTTTGGATCATATCTTTTTTCTTTTGTATGCATGTCGTATTTTACAGACCAATAATGCCCATAAGATCCTCCTCCATGAACAATGATTATGGGTTCATCAATTTTTCTTAAACTTTTAGAAAGATTATCTATTGTTTTTTTCCTAGCTGATAACGGTTTTTCTTTATTTGTGATAATTGAGCCGCCTAATTTTATTAGAATCATATTCTTCAAAATTATTTGATCAATTAAAAAGTATCCAGACCTTTAAAATCTATTTTAACTGAAAAACAATCATACATCTTATCTTTGAATCGCTTAATTGTCTGTTCAAGATTTGATTCATCCGTAAGTGCAAAGATACACCCTCCTCCTCCAGCACCAGTAATTTTTGCACCAAATGATTCTGTTTGACCTATTTGGATCATTTCTCTTAATTTATCATTTGAAATTCCTATTGTTTCTAAATATTCTTGATTTTCTTTAACCTTCATTCCTAATTTTTCAATGTTGTTTTCTTTAAACAATTCTAAAACATCTTTAACTAATTCTGTTTCCATTCTACATAATGAAGAAAATCCATTTTCATCATTTTCCTTAAATTGTCTTACTTTATCCACTACTGATTCTGTGGAATGTTCAATGTTTGAATTGGCAATTACTAGATGAAAATTGGGCTTGGATTCTATTTTATGAAATCCTTTTTCTTTGACATATTCCATGATCCCACCATATGTGCATACAGTACAGTCCGCCCCTGATGTATTTTCAAAAATTGTTTTTTCAGCTTCAATTGCTAGATTGAGGATTTCCTCATTAGATGTTTTTTTAAATAATCTTGAAATTGCAGCAGCTCCTGCTACACAGCAAGCAGATGATGAACCTAAACCTACTCCTAATGGAATATCTGATTCCACAATGATTTTAATTCCAGTATTTTCATTTTTTAACATTTTATCTGCCAAATAATAAAATGGTTTCAATGGTGAATTGATCTCTGAAATTGATTTTCCAACTTCTAATTCTAAATTTCCTATGTTTGATTGGATGGATATTTTTCGCTCATCTATTTTTTCTGCAGTTACAGTAATTCTTTTGTTAATTGCACATAGAATTGCTTTTACACCATACACTACAAAATGTTCTCCAAAAAGAATTACTTTTCCTGGTGCAGAAGCTTTGGATTTCAATTAAACATTAAAATTCTAAAAGTCTTCGATTTCCTCTTCGGTAATCTTTGTTTCAAAATCGTCTATTTCTTCTTTCATTGGTTCATCCTCTTTTAATTCTCCTTTTTCAATTAGGACTTGACGTACTAATAACCAATAAACTGTAGCTAGGGCTTTTCTTCCTCTGTTGTTTGCTGGAATAATTACATCCAAATTAGATGTGATGTTATCTGTATTTGCAATTCCTATAATTGGAATACCTGCATTTGTTGCTTCAATAACTGCTTGCTCATCTACTTGAGGATCTGAAATTAAAACTAATTTTGGTTCAATGTAATATGGTAATGATGGATTTGTTAGTGTTCCTGGCATGAATCTATTTAGTAGTTTTTTAGAGCCCAAACTTTCACAGAATTTTTCAATAGGTGTTTCTGCATATTGTCTGCCAGAGCAAACTATGAGGTTTTCAGCACCTAATCTATTGATGAATTTGGCTGCTGCTTTGATTTTTTCTAATGTGATGTCTAAATCAAGCATGTATAGGCCTTCAGGACTTGCTTTGGTGATGAATGGTTTCATAAATTTGGTCTTAACTTGAGTGCCTACCCTTATTCCGGTGGCTAAAACCATCTTTTTGATGTCGATTCCTTCAGTTTGTTGACTCATGACGATTTTAAATCTCTGCCATACCGCGTATTAAATCATGCTCTGATAGTCGTAATAATTCATTAAGTTTTGCCACTCTTTCTCCCCCAACAACGCCCACTTTGAGCATTTTTGACTTTGTAGCAAGACCAATATGGGATATTTGCGAATCTGTAGACTCTCCTGATCTATGTGATGTGATTAATTTGATGTTATTTTTAGTTGCTTCATCTGAAAATTCTAGTGCATCAAAAAGACTCCCTGCCTGATTAACTTTTAAAATTGCCGCATTGCATGATTTTGCTTCAATTGCTTTTCTTAAGATATTTTTGTTTGTCACAGTCAGATCATCTCCTGTAATCAATATGTTTGGGAATTTTTTTGTTAATTCTGACATGTCCTCAAACGCTTCTTCATGAACTGCATCTTCAGCATAAATTAATTTAAATTTTTCAATAATGTTTGCAGCAAAGTCGATTTGTTCTCCAGTTGAATTTTCAAAACCTGCTCTATCATAAACATACTTGTCTTTTTTTTCATTCCATTGTGTTGATGATGCAAAATCAACACCTAACGATACTTCTTTTCCTAAAGTAAATCCTAAATTCTCACATGCTTTTGCAGAAATTTCTAATGCTTTTTGATTTTCTAATTTTGGTGCCCATCCACCTTCATCTCCTCTACCATTTGTAAAACTAGAATCTTCTTTTTCTAATACTTTGCGTAATTCTTTATGTACTGACAAATTAGTTTCAATCGCATCTTCAATTGTTTTTGATCCTGTTGCACAAATCAATATCTCCTGAATATCTGGAGTTCCGGGACCTGCATGTGCCCCACCTCCTAAAATATTTCCTAATGGGAATGGAAATTTGAATGATGATTCAGACGAAAGTATTTTGAATAATGGTTCACTTGACGCCTTTGAGGCTGAATCCATGGCTGCAATTGTAACTGCAAATGCTAATGCCCCTCCAATAACTGCATAATTTGTAGAACCATCTAAACTTTTTAGAACATCGTGAATTCCTTTAAGATCTGATGATTCTAAACCTATGAATTTTTGAGAATTTTCTTTTAGTATTTTGAGACTTTCTTCTGGATTTCCATTTGGAAAACTAACTGCTTCATATTTTCCTACACTGGCACCTGATGGGGCACATACTCTCCCTAAAAATTTGTTATCAGATTGAACATCAACTTCGATTGTTTTACTGCCTCTACTATTGTATAAAATTCGTCCTTCAATTGAGGATATTTTAGCCAAGTTATTCTAACTCAGATAGAACTTCTTGTTTTCTTCTCTGAATTGCTTCATAAAATGGAATTACTTGCTGTATTGTTTCTACCGTAGTCAAAAGCATTCTTCTACAACAATATCTTTCGACTCCTAAAGAATCAAGAGTTTTTGTAGGATCTTCTCCTGCTTTAATTTTATTTTGATAATCTTCAAATTTATCGGCAACTAATTTTCCACAAGTTAAACATCTAACAGGAATTAACACGAACAAAAAAGTAACCAAGGATTATAAAAACCATGCAAGAAATTTCAATTGCGGATGTCGCCCAGCCTGGCCAAAGGCGCTAGCTTGAGGGGTTAGTCTCTTAGGAGTACGTGGGTTCAAATCCCATCATCCGCACCACTTTATTTTAGATTATTTCTCTAATTTCTTTAAAATCTTGATTAATTCTGTTCGTCTTTTTTCTTCTGTAATTACAGATCTAACATCATCTACTAGTATTCTATTGACATCTATTTTCCTTCTAGCTTCTTTTACTACTTTATCATACATTGAAAAAGTATAAAGTTGGAGATATAGATTTTCCATAACTTCAAAAACCCTCGTTGCCTCATCAATTTCATCAATTCTTATTTTATCAAAAACTTGTCTTTTTAATTCACCTACACAATCCAATAATCCTAAAACATATGATTCGGGCATTACTGCCAATTTCTTATCTGAAGGGATTTCTTTTTGTTCAACAATTGCAATTAAACATGCAGCTTCTACAAATTCTTGTTCTGGCGTAATTAGATATCTTCTTAGTCCACCAGTTGCTTTTTTCTTGTATTTTTTTAACAATGTCTCTGCTTGTTTTAGATTGTTTTTTCCTGTTACTAAATCTCCTTTATGCACTGCGATAATTGATTTACTACATAGAATAATAATTTCTCTTGTATTTTTTAATAGAAATTCTCTAGCATCTTGAACTGTTTCCAAATCTTTTGCAATTTTATTTAATGAAGGTTTTACATTTTTTAGAGTCATGCTTACACATGTTTTAAAACTAGGATAAAGCCGTTTGCCAAACTCTTGGGAATATTACATAATGTATTTTTAAAATAGGAATTTTAGATTCATATTCATAATTTTTCTTCAGATTCTTCATCTACTTTTATTCTCTTATCAAAGAACAAACAAGCAGTAAGATCACCTGTAACATTGACCATGGTTCGTGTCATATCTAGAATTCTATCAACTCCAAGAAGTAGAACAACTGCAACAGGAGGTATGCCTGCAGCAATGAGGATAGTTGATAGTATTACAATCCCAGTTCCAGGAGCAGAAGGTGCACCAATGGATGCTGCAAGAGCAGTTAATGTGATTAGAATGATCGTTGTAAATCCTAAATCAATACTAAAAAGTTGAGCAAGGAAAAATACAGCTATTATCTGGTATAGGGCCGTTCCATCCATGTTGATTGTAGCCCCCAAAGGAATGATGAATTGGGATACCTTGGGTTTTACATACATTTTTTCCTCTGCAGTTTTAATTGATAATGGCATTACTGCAGCAGAACTAGAAGTTGAGAATGCAAGTAGTTGAGCATCTTTCATCATTGTAAATGTGGATAAGACTGGTCTATTTGTAAAAAATTTGATAATTATCATGTATATCAACATCATTACAAAAAGACCGATTACTACAGTCAACATGTACGCTCCCAGTACTGTAAGTGCAGAAAGACCAATCTTGGATGTAATTCCAGATATTAATCCAAAGGCTGCAAATGGTGCTAGACGCATTGCCCATGATACAACCTTCAGAGTGATTTTTTGTACAGATTCTAACAAGTCAAGAATTGGTTGAGAACTTTGTTTTGGTAATGAAATCATGGAAACTCCAACAATTAATGCAAAAACGATTATGCTTAACATCTCTCCAGACATGAATGATGCCAATGGGTTTCCTGGTATCATGCCAACTATGCTTTGTGGAATATCTTGTATGCTGAATTCTGTCTTTTCAACAGGTTCTACATCTTCCATTCCAAAACTCTCTCTAATCATAGAACTATCAATGAAATTTCCAGGTGCAATAACTGAAACAAGAATGATTCCAATAGTTAATGCAATGATTGTTGTTATAACAAAATACACGGAGACTCCTAATCCAAGTTTTTGAAGTTGCTCCAAACTACCTGATGAAGTTATTCCTCGAATTATTGATGCAAAAATTAACGGTATGATAATCATTTGAATGATTTTTAGAAACAGATTGGCAGGAATTGATAACCAGTTTGTGATTATTTCTGCTGTTTCTTTTTCAACAATTCCTACTTCTGGACCTAAAAACACGCCGAAGATCAATCCTAAAAATAATGCAAAAATTACCTGTGCCCATAATTTTGTTTTAATAAGATATGAAATTTGGGGAATTGTGTACTTGAATGACTTTATCACCATAAATGTTCATAATTTTTACATTTTTCATCTATATTACAAAACATTGCGATTCTCATCATTGATTCTAAATTTTATGTAATTTTATCCCCGAAACGTATTTTCAAAGCTCTTAGGAATATCATATGATGTATTCTAAAGTGTTTTAGAATACATCTGAGATTATATCTGACTAAATCAAGGTAATGCAATGAGAAAGATCATACTCTTCATTGCATCAAGCTTAGATGGATACATCGCAAGAGATAATGGAGATATTGATTGGCTACCAGAAACTACGGCATCTGGATATGATGATTTTATCAAATCTGTTGATACGGTGATTATGGGTAAAAAAACATACGACCAAGTATTGACATTTGGTGATTATCCTTACAAAGACAAGAAATCATATGTTCTTACTAGAAATAATGATTATCCCAATGATGAAAACACTGAGTTTGTACATGATGTTGAGAAATTAGTAAAAGAGATCCTTGCCAATTCAGGAACAAACATCTGGTTGATTGGTGGTGCAGAAGTAATTTCTACTTTTGTGAATCTTGGTTTTGTAGATGAAATCATACTGTCGATAATCCCTATTGTGCTTGGTAAAGGAATCCCATTATTCAATAACATTGAAAAAGAGATGAAACTTGAATTGATAAAAACTACTGATTACGATGCTTTGATTGAATTGTATTGCAAAATTCTGAAATAAATCTAATAATTTAGTGCCATTTTAGACATATTTCATATTTTCAAAGCTCTTATTTTAGATATAATTTCATGAAAGATATGGAAATCACTGTTGATCAAATGTACAATATTGAAAATAAGGGTCATGACATGGGATTCTTAAAAAAATTTATGATGGAAAATGCTGGGGCTGTAGCAGTAAGAAGATTACTTGAAAAAATTGGAAATGTAGAATCAAAAAATATTCTGATTTTTGCTGGATTGGGGAATAATGGGGGTGATGGTCTGGTAATGGCTCGACATCTGGCAGGATATGGTGCTAAAGTTACAGTGATGCTTTTAGGAAGTCCTGAAAAAATAAAAACAGAGGAGAGTAATTGGAATTGGTCAATATTACAAAAAATGCCATCTGTGAAATTAATGTCTGGCGATTCTTTTGAATTTGATTTTAAACCTGATGTGATTATTGATGGGATTTTGGGAACTGGGATATCTGGAGATATTCGAGAACCATATGCATCTGCAATTAATTTTATCAATGAAGCAAATTGCTATAAATTTGCAGTCGACGTTCCTTCTGGGTTAGATCCTCAAACTGGAGAAACCGCCAACATTTGTTCAAAATGTGATATGACTGTAACTTTTCATAAAATGAAACAAGGAATTCCCAAACGAAAAGATTTGACTGGTGAATTGTTTGCAGAAAAAATTGGAATTCCCCCTGAAGCTGAGGAGGGAATTCTATGATAGTACATCAAATTCAAGTTGGGAACATGCAGAATTTCTCTTACATAGTTGAAGATGAAGACACTAGTGAAGCAATCATAATTGATCCATCCTGGGATTTAATTGAATTAGAAATGATCATTAAAAAAAATAATTTAAAAATAAAATACATTGTAAACACTCATCATCATTTTGATCATACTTTGGGAAATGAAGCAATGGTTGAATCTACTAAGGCACCTATCATTCAACATGAATTATCTGAATTGAAACACGACATCACTGTAAAGGATGGTGATTTTATTGAATTTGGAAATTCTAAATTAAAAGTACTACATACTCCAGGTCATTCCCAAGATAGTATTTGTCTTGTGGGTGATGGAAAAATCTTTTCTGGTGATACCTTGTTTGTTGGAAACTGTGGTCGAATTGATTTACCTGGAGGCAGTGTAAAAGATCTATATCATAGCCTTTTTGATGTATTGTATAATTTAGATGAAAATCTAGTCATGTATTCCGGCCATAATTATGGTAATTCTGAAATTTCAACTCTTGGACAAGAAAAAATAACTAATCACGTAATGCAAAAAAGAACTGAACAGCAGTTTCTTGATATGATGGGTTAGAAATTACTATGGAGAATATTAAATTATTTGGAAATATAGGACAAGGAAAAATTTTTCTTGAATCTATGGTATCTAAGAGATTTCTTTTTTCATTTGTAATTTCATATACTGAAACATGTGAAATTCCTGGAATTACATTTGCAGGTGTGGATAAGAATTCAATACAGTTTACTCCTCCTGCTGATGCTGAATACCTTCATTATGGATACTGCAAAACAATTGATAAAATTCCAATGACTCCTGATGGTAAACCTACTCCTGGTTTATTGACCAAAACTGCATTGGAATCCGCAAGTATTCCACATTTGACAATCAATGCTGGAAGTAAAATTTCCCCACAACTTCCATTTATTGACACTGGTATGTCTTTTGGAAAAAATATTTCAATTGGTGATGCAATGACTGATTCACAAGTATCTCATGCTGTTGATTATGGGCGAATTGTAGGACGAAGTATGGCATCTTTAACTGATTGTTTAGTAATTGGTGAAAGTATTCCTGGTGGAACCACCACTGCACTAGCTGTACTGAAAGCATTAGGTTATGATGCTAAAGTTAGTTCTAGTATTCCAAATAATCCCGTTGAATTAAAAAACCAAATTGTCAAATCCGCACTTGAGAGAATGGATTCTGATCATCCTTATAGTATTGTGGCAAAAGTCGGTGACCCTATGATTCCTTTTGTAGCTGGAATGCTAAGTTCCGCATCCAGTATATCTAATGTAATGCTGGCAGGTGGAACTCAGATGGCTGCAGTTCTGGCATTTGCTGCAAAAATTGGCTTTAATGAAGAAAATACTGCAATTGGAACAACTTCATACATTACCAATGATGAAAGTGCAAATTTTACTAGTCTTATAAAAAAAATTGCCGACATTCCTGCAATCGCTGTAAATCCTGGTTTGGAAAATTCACAATATGGCGGTTTGAAAGCATTTTCTCAAGGATTTGCAAAAGAAGGCGTAGGTGCAGGTGGGAGCATCATCTCATCAATGATTAAAACTGGAAATGATTCTGCAAAATTTTTAGAGATGGCAGAAAAAGAATATCATCGATTATTTACTTTACAGTAACTGATTTGGCAAGGTTTCTGGGATAATCTGGATCTGCATCTTTTTCAAGGGATGCATAATATGACAAAAATTGAATTGGAATTATTTCTGAAATTGGATACAACACTTGATCTATTTTTGGCATTTCTATCCAGTAATCATAGACATCACTTTCTATGTCTGAAACTCCGATAATTTTTGCTCCACGAGCTTTGATTTCTCTTGCACTAGTTAATGTGTCTAAATACGTAGAATCATTTGGATTTATAATGATTACAAATACACTTGAATCCATTAATGCAAGAGGCCCATGTTTTAATTCCCCTCCGGGAATACCTTCCGCATGAATGTATGTCAATTCTTTTAATTTCAAAGCTGCCTCTATTGCAATTGGGTAATTGATTCCTCTTCCAAGTACGTAGATGTCTGAAATATTTTTCAACTCTTTTGCAATCTTTCGAATCTTTGTCGGATTTTCTAATATTTTTAAAACTGATTCAGCAAATTTTTCAAAATTAATCGTTATTTTAGTGACTCGATGGCCGCTGACAGGTGGTGTTATTACCGATGCGCCGGCGGGTGTGGGGTACGCGCCCCTCGGCCGCACGGCCGCCGCTCGGGTCCACCGCGACGTGATTCGCGCATCGCCTGGCGGTCGAGCGCTTCGTCGCTCGACCTCTTCGCCGACCGCCTGCGCGATGGTCTCGCTGGACGGGGCGTACAGGTGCAACCCGCGGATCGCCGCGCTGTCCGGCGGCGTCGATCATGCGTAGTACACGTAACCGGAACGGGCAT
>CALNZF010000095.1:0-3759 GCA_942490965.1 uncultured Nitrosopumilaceae archaeon
TAAAATCCGCAATAGGGTGGAGTAATTTTATTTGTAATTGCAATATTGGTTTTCAGAGTAGAAATTAACATGAGAAATGGAGTCACATAATTCCAATCTTGGTGCTGGGATCTGTTGGTTTTGCATCCTCTCTTTACTTTTTCTTACAGGGGCTTAAGAGGATAGGTACAGTTAGAACAATTACAATATTTTCAATGTCATCTGTATTTGGCGTCATAACGAGCTTTCCATGTTCTTAGGAGAGCAAATTAATTTGTATCAAATTATTGCAGCAGGAATATATGATACTGGAGTGTATCTTGTGAGTAGGAAAGAATCAGTAATTAGTCCTGCATGAAAAATATTGGATATGAATAAAGACAAAATCATAATTATTGTGGGTCTAATTATCGGAGTATCTGCTCTTGCAGGCATGATTGGTTTTATCGGTCAAGGAAATATCAGAGAAGTTCCATTATACTATCAAGAAAAAGTTGAGCAGACAGTAATGTTTGAAGAAATTGATGGAAAAGTTCAGATTGTTGGAATTACAGGGATTAAAGGAGAAGTAAATCCCACATTACTTACTAGAACAT
The DNA here is from genome assembly GCA_942490965.1 of uncultured Nitrosopumilaceae archaeon. Lineage (GTDB taxonomy): Archaea > Thermoproteota > Nitrososphaeria > Nitrososphaerales > Nitrosopumilaceae > Nitrosopumilus. The sequence goes on from CALNZF010000095.1 coordinate 576, forward strand.
CTTTTGCATACATTTTGACTGTGATTAATAACGGAACTACAAATCATAGACTATACATAGAAGGATTGAATGTTCAAACAGATCTGCTAGACTCAGGACAAAACGACACCATTACAATATTGCCCAACGAAGAAGGAATCTACAATTATTATGATAAAAGAGAAAGATTAGATTTTCTGGGTAAATTACAAGTGGTAACAGTTGTTCCCAGTGATGAGTTTCAAGGTTTTCTAAAGGATATGATCTAGATGAAAATAAAGAAATCTAAAATGACATGACTGAACAATCAAAGAATTTTTTTTATTTCAAATAATTATTTACGGGTTATTTGACACTGCAATCCAAAATGGCATTTTACCAGTTGGTATGGAATTTATGATTTCTAACGTTTCAGTATTAATTTCTATAATTTCATTTGTCTGTGTTACTGCAACATACAGAATAGAGCCATCAGAATTAGTTCTTAGTCCATGAGAACCTTTTCCTACCTTAATTTGATCAATTACATCAAATGACTCTGTATCAATAACACTAATCTTATCACCTGCAATTCCCGAAACATATGCTCTGCTACCGTCAGGGGAAACATCTATCCCATGATGACCTAAAGTAACAGGAATTTCTGCAATAATTTGTTTATTTTCTAAATTAATAACTGCAACGTCATTTGTAGCAATTCGTGTAACATAAAGAAATTTGCCATCTGGAGATATGTCCAAGTTATGTGGAATCCCTTTTACAGGAAATGTGGATATTAATTCAAATTTCTTTGCGTCTATAATTGCTATTTTGTCCTCCCCCTGCAATGTCACAAATGCAAGTTCATTTGAAGGATTGAAAATTATGTTGTGTGGAGTTTTACCGACAGGGATTTCAGTATGAATTTTTCCAAGAACTAGATTAATTACAGAAACTGAATCAGAATCCTCATTTGCAACAAATGCAAAATTGCCATTGGGGCTGATTTTGATTCCTTTTGGTGTTTTTCCAACATGGAATGTGTCTATAGGTTCACCTGTTTCCCCATTAAATGCAAAAACAGTATCACTTGCACTACTTGTCGCAAGTACTAAAAGACCATTTTTGATTGTGGAGACATATGTCATTTTCTCTCCTGCACTCCAATTATTCGCATTTGGGTATGAATTTACCGTGTTATCTCCTTGTAGTGTAAAGAATATTGTTTCAGATTCATCATTGGTATTGTTTTGTAAATACAGCATTCCTACAATTCCGATTAAAATTATTCCAACTGTCACACCAAGTATAGATTTCAATATTTTTTTCTATTTTGTTGTCATTTTAACTTTTGAATATCCATCTAATGATATAGAATTTACAAATGTAAAGCCCAGTTGTTAAGTATCTACAAAAATGCCAAATGACAAGATGGCAAATGTTTGTAAGGGAATATGCATTAGATACAAAGCTCTTGGGTATACTGGTAGACATCGATATGATAAGGGACAAAAGCGATGTCCAGTATGTGAAGAATTTTTAAAATATCTTGGTATTAGATGTCCTTGTTGCAGTGTAAAACTAAGAACCACTCCTCGAGGAAATAGGGCTAGAAAAGAAATTCATGATAAAAGAAATTGCGTCTGGCATTAATTTTTTAAAAACTTATTTCATTGATTGGTGCATTGACTGATTAGGCATAATATTCTGCATTTCGTTCATGTGTGATTGCATTAATTCCATCATCTTTGTACTAAATTCATCATCAGTCAATTCTGAAGAAAGTAAATTTTGCATTTCGCCTATGTGCTTTGACATTAGATTCATCATTTTTTTCTTTTGCTTCGGGATTCTGCATTATTTCTGTCATCATTTCTTTATTCATCATTCCTTGCATTCCAGAATCCATCATTCCTCCTGTCATGTTATTTATCATCATGTCTGAACCCATCATATTTTTCATCTGTTGTATGGTTTCTGGATTCTCTGTCATGTGACCTATCATCTGCAATCGTAAGGCAGGATCTTCAATCATTGTAGTTATCATTTGCATTGAAAAATCATGATTTTCCCTCATCATCATAGCCATCTCCTCTACATGTTGAGTATTTTCCATCCATATCCTCATTGTCTCAGGATCTTGTGTTATGGACTCCATCATTTGCTGTCTAAATTGAGGATCTTGTATCATCGTTTGTTGATTGCCCATCATCATGTTTCCAGAATGTGTAGAACCTGTAAATGCCACATATCCAAATCCCAACCCTACAAGAAACATTCCAACAGCAATTCCTATTATGATATTTTGACTTGGCAATCTGATCCTTCTATGTGAAATTCCTATTAAAAACCTGCACTTTACATTTGTAAGGTTCACTTGTTAAGTACCAAAATAGAGTATACATAACATGTCCTCACAAGTACTTGCAAAAAAATCCATGGTGATGATTGCATTTGTATTATTTTCATTAATCTTTATTGGAATGATATTTTCTTTAGGGACAACTTTTACAACTGAAGGAAAAGAGAACACTGAATTTCTTTCGTGGATGGTGATTGCATATGTTGCAGGTCTATCAATGATTGTATTACCATGTACTTTACCCCTTGTGTTCATAATTGTTCCATTGAGTATGGGACATGGTTACAAGAAAGGACTGTCGATGGCATTACTTTTTGGTTTAGGTTTAACAATAACTATTGCATCTTACGGGATTGCAATTTCAGTAATAGGACAAACTGCATCATTGGATCAAGCATCTAGCATAATGTTTTTGATTGCAGGAATTGCAGCTTTTATTTTTGGATTATCTCAATTAAAATTAATATCACTAAAAATGCCATCGTATTCAGGAACTCCAAAATTCATTCAAAAACGCGGAGAATATACAAAATCATTTTTCATGGGATTGTTATTGGGAAATGCAGGAGTTGGTTGTCCCAATCCGTTATTTTATTGGCTTTTAATTTACATCGCAGGTACTGGCAGTATTGAGGTAGGCGCATCATTAGGTGTAGTGCATGGAGTCGGAAGAGCAATTCCATTAATTCTGATGTCAGTACTTGCAGTACTTGGAATCAATGCAACAAAAAGTCTTACACTCAAAAGAGAATCCATTGAACGAGCCTCAGGTTGGATGTTGATAATCATTGGTGCCTTTTTGATAATTAACGGTCTTCCAGAAGGTCATGAATGGTATGAAGAAACATTCATCCATCAAGGATG
>CALNZF010000096.1:0-2509 GCA_942490965.1 uncultured Nitrosopumilaceae archaeon
ATGACCCTAGCATGTTTGTACGCCATGAAGCCGCCATAGCTTTGGGTGTTGTCGGTTCTAAAGATGCAAAGGAAGCTCTTCAAAAGGCACTAAATGATCCTGAACTGCCAGTCGTTGAATCAGCCATTGTTGCATTATCCAATATTGAATTTATGGAAAAGTTAAGTAAGAACGAAAAGTTTGCAAAGTTGACAGGTGGATGAGATGAATTTTTCTTATGGGATTATTGGCATAGTTGGAGTTCTTGCAGCAATATCTATAGGATTCATAGCTATGGACCCTACTGATATCATTGAGCCAAAAGTGATTGCTACTGACGAGAAACCGACTGCCTGCACATTGCAATGGGATCCGATGTGCGGCGTTGATGGAGAAACTTATGGAAATATGTGCATGCTGAATGCTGCTGATGTCAAATTAGATTATCAAGGTGAATGTGTGATTGTTGATTCTGAACCCAAAATAAAACCATGTACAAAAGATTATCGACCTATGTGCGGCGTTGATGGAGAAACTTATGGAAATATGTGCATGCTGAATGCTGCTGATGTCAAATTAGATTATCAAGGTGAATGTATCGTTGAGGAACCAACACCAGAACCCTCAATGATGATGCCTATTGCAACTGGAATTCATACAGTAAACATTGCTGAAGGCTCTGGAACTCCAGGATGTGAAGAAACAAACGAATGTTATCTTCCTTATTCTATCACAATTTTTATCGGTGACACTGTACAGTGGAATAATCCTGATAGTGCGGCTCACACTGTAACTAGCGGAAATATTTCTGATGGTGCTGATGGGCTCTTTGATTCTAGTCTGTTTATGTCCGGTTCAACTTTTGAATTTACATTTGATGATGCAGGAACTTATGATTATTTCTGCATGGTTCATCCTTGGATGACTGGTAAGGTGACTGTCAATGATGTTGAAGAAATGATAGTCATTGAAGAACCCCAAGCAACACCTAAACCAATACCTGAACCTAAAGCAATGCCTGAACCAACAATAATGACTGCAATTGTTTCAGTTCCAGCCGGTTCTGCTGTTCCAGGGTGTGAAGATACTAACGAATGCTATTTGCCTTATGAAACCCGTATAACTGCTGGCGGAACTGTTTCTTGGATAAATGATGATTCAGCAGCTCATACTGTAACTAGTGGAACTGTAACTGCCGGAGTAACTGGCGTATTTGATTCTGGTATATTCATGTCAGGATCTGTTTACGAATTTACATTTGAAAAAGCAGGAACTTATGATTATTTCTGCATGGTTCATCCTTGGATGACTGGCAAAGTTATAGTGAATTAGAACTAATTCTCTTTACGTTGATATTAACTCCCAATCATTTTGACCACATTTGCATTGTTTTCCATATGCGTTAATGTAATCCATATATTCTAAATCTGTGCAAGGGCCTTGATCTGGAATATTTATTTTAAATTTACATTTTCGACATCTTGCAATAAAATCATTCAATACTTTTGAAAATAAAATATACGTAAAAAACTAAACTATCTTTTATTAAAAGTCAGAGCATTGTGACCTTGCTTCCTTGTTCTGATGATTCAAATTTGTAAATTTGTTCAACTGTCGAGTCTTCAAAAATTTCTGCATCATGAGTAATTATTAGGAATTGCATTCTTGTTTCTGAATTAGAAATATCTGATAATTGTGACAATACGCCTACTAGTGATTTTTTCCTCTCTGCATCAAGGTGGGTTGTGGGCTCATCTAGAATCATTAGGTTGAGATTTGATGCCCCTAGAAGACTTGCCATGCCTAATCGTAATGCTAATGCCACGCTGACTTTTTCACCGCCACTGAGTGATTCTAATTCTAAAACTTCATTTTTTGAATAACATGCAATTGAAATGTCTCTTGTTTTCTCTGATAACAAAATCCTCTGAATCTTCGTATTAAGCAATGTGAGGTATTCGGATGCTTTGGCTGATATTGCATTCAAAGCCCAAGATCTTAGACTTGTGGCGACTGGCCCATCTCTACTAAAAATACTTGTTTGAATTTCATTTAGGTTTGTAACATATTCTTTTACCGTTATTAATTCTACAATCGCTTTTTCAATTATTTTGATTTGCACTTCACCTTTGGAAATTTTCTCTGAGATTGCCCCCAATTGTTGATCAATTTGCGATAAAATTATTTGTTTTTCATTTACCGACATCTTCAGAATGTTGAATTCATGTTCATCAAATCCTTTTATTTCATCTTCTAATTTTAAAATATTTTCAAAGATCATTTTTGCATGATTATCTATTGTTGATATTTCGACTAAACTTCCATTTGTAGTTAAGGGAATTTTTTGTTTCTTTATTTTTACATCTTCTTGAATTTTTATTAATTCTTCTTTACTGTTAATTGAATAAGCTCTAAGAGTAGCTTCTGCATCTCTGGATATTTGTAATTTTGTTGAAAATTCTTTCTTTTTTTGATTATACATGTCTCTCTCTTTTTCTTTTGAAATGATTTGATTTTGGATTTCTGTTTC
>CALNZF010000097.1:0-3792 GCA_942490965.1 uncultured Nitrosopumilaceae archaeon
TTTTTTAAGCATTTGTACAACACTTGGTTGTCTAACGTTGAGCATTTTTGCAATTGTACTGATTTTTACATCCTCGCCTCTTTCTTTGATGTGCCAAATTGCTTTAAGATACATCTCTACATGTTCTGCTTCTGCAGTACCTACAAAGAGTGTCTCTTCATCTTCATTTAATACATCCATGTCTATACCTTTTTGGAATCTTTTAATAAATATTCAAAGTATTGACGTGCAAATCCTGCCAATCCTGCATGATCTGCCCAAATAGCAACAACTTCAGAAGAATTTACTCCTCCTAATTCTGGGCCTAAGAGAATCACTACATATCTTTTATCTGAAATTATGCCTCCTCCAAACAATCCTTTCTTGATTGTAACTTTGGCAACTCGTTTGATTGCCGTGATTGATTCTTTATCCATTTTATCTGATGCGAGAATTGTAATTTGTACCCCTTTATCATGAAGTGATCTTAGTTTTGGCAATGCTTGTTTTACTAGATCTACCCCTGCTTCAGGTAATGCAATCATTACCTCATTTCTACATGTATCTACCATTTCCAAAATTTTAGCTGCAATGTTTATTGCACCAGATAAGACCCAAATATCTGGTCTTTCACTAGTGCCGCTTTTCTCATATAGTGGAACTAGTTCATTTAGAATTATGTTTTGATTCTGTGAAAAATCGTTTTCCATTTTTTGTTTTGTAGTTTCTAGTCCTGTAGATGGAGACTTTGCAAAATATTTTGTTGGTCTTGCATCATCTGAACCAATCCATCCTTTCTCTTCTAGAGTTCCTAAGACTTCGTAAATTTTTGAGTAGGGAACTCCTGATTTTTGGCTAAGATCCGATGCTGTTAATTCTCCTGATTTGAGTAATGCTGAAAATGTTCTAATTTCATAACTGGTAAGACCGATTTTCTCTAATGACTTTCGTGTTTTATCGGATATGCTCATCTGCGATCTAATCGATCAGTTTTGATATTTAAACCAGATGTGACTGCTTCCTAAATTCCACCCGGGGCCAAGTATGAAATCGATTATATACCATCTCAGAAAAATCAACAATACAAGCATGGCATTAATCCAAATATCAAATCAATCAATTAAAAATTTAGGAAAAAAATCTACAATCAGATTCACTCAAAGTATCTGTCCAGACTGTAACATGATTCTAGATGCTGAAGTCTTTGAGCGAGACAATCAAGTTTTCATGTCAAAAGTTTGTCCAACTCACGGCGAATGTGAGGAATTATACTTTGGTTCTTATGAGATGTACAAGAAATTCAGTACATACTGGATGGATGGCAAGGGTGCTCATTCTCCAAACGTAATGATTGACAAATGTTCATGTCCAAACAACTGTGGATTGTGCTCAAACCACCTATCTCACAGTGGATTGGCAAACATGATTGTAACTAACAGATGTGACTTGACATGCTGGTACTGTTTCTTTTATGTAAAGAAGGGCCTTGAAGGCGCTTACATGTACGAACCAGACCATACTCAGATTAGAGGCATGATGAAGACTCTACGAGCTGAGAGACCAATTCCAGGAAACTCTATGCAAATTACTGGCGGTGAGCCAATGCTTAGAGAAGATATTGCTGATGTTATCAAAATTATGAAAGAAGAAGGTGTTGACCATATTCAAATGAATACCAATGGTATCAGACACGCAATGGATCCAGAAGCTGCCAGAGAAGTAAGACTTGCTGGATGTAACAACTTGTATCTTTCCTTTGACGGTGTAACTGCAAGAACAAATCCAAAAAATCACTGGGAAATTCCATATGCACTTGACAGTTGCAGAAAAACAGGTACTACAGTAGTATTTGTTCCAACAGTAATCAAATCAATTAATGATCACGAATTAGGTGGAATTATCAGATATGCACAAAAGAACATGGATGTAGTCCATGCAGTAAACTTTCAACCAGTATCACTAACTGGACGAATGGGCAAGTCTGAGCGTGAAAAATACAGAATCACAGTCCCTGATTGTGTTCAAAGAATTGAAGAGCAAACAAACGGTGAAGTAACTGTTGATGACTGGTTCCCAGTCCCAAGTTGCATGCCACTAACAAATGTAATTGAAGCATTCTCAAGCAAACCAAAGTATGAATTGTCAATCCACTTTGCTTGTGGTGCAGGAACATACATCTTTGAGGATGCAGATACAAAGAAATTTGTCCCATTAACAAAATTCTGTGACATTCAAGGAATGTTAGAATTATTTGAAGACAAGGCAGAAGAGATTCGTTCTGGTAAAAACAAGTACTTTACAATGCTTGAAGTTGTTAGAAAACTCAAAGGCTTTGTTGATACAAAGAAACAACCAGCAGGATTAGACCTCGCAAAGATGTTTGGTAACATACTCATGAAAAGATCATTTGATTCAGTTGGTTCATGGCATGTCAAGGGATTATTCCTTGGCATGATGCACTTTCAGGATAAATACAATGAAGACTTGGAAAGGCTGCAAAGATGTGATATTCACTATGTGACTCCAGACCTCAGAATAGTTCCATTCTGTGCATTCAATGTGATTCCAGAATGGTATAGAGACAGAATCCAAAAGAAATACTCTATCACTGTAGAGGAATGGGAAGAAAGAGAAGGCGTCAAACTAGAAGACGGTCTGTATAGGGGACTCATGAGACGTGGAGCAGGTGATGAACTTGCCGCTGGCTGTGCAAAGAGTCAGATGTATTAAAGAAGCCTTTTATCTAAAAATTCCAGTAATAGCAACTGATGTGGGTGGAGTATCAGAAATTGCTTCGCATAGATCATGAAACAGGAATTTTAATTCCTTCTGAAAATCCATCTAAAATGTCAGATACAATAAATTCATTATTGGATGATGAGGAATTACAGAAAAAACTAACAAAAAATGCACATGATTTCATAAATAAATTCTTTTCATGGGAAGTATTACTTCCAAAATATCTGAAACTATATGCTGATTAATCTTGATTGATAGAAATAAAATATTATTAGTTTTTATTTAACACATATGAAGTCAAATTAGTTTTGAAACAAAAACTCCTTGATTTTCTAATCTGTCCAACTTGTAGAAATTCAATCCATGTAAAAATTAAGAAAACAGGAAGTGAAATTTTAGAAGGTTTAATTTCTTGTGATGAATGTAAAGAAAGTTTCAAGATCACCAAAGGAATTCCACGTTTTGTGGTTGATAAAACTAAAGATTTTGTCAGAACTGAAGATGCTTTTAGTGCAAAATGGCGTAAACATCATAAGAATCACCAAAAGAAAGATTGGATAGATTTCCAAAGAAAATGGTTTTTAGACAGATATGATTGGAAAACTGAATCTAATTTCAATAAATTCTTGGATACTAAAACTAAGATACTTGATGCAGGAACTGGAATTGGAAATAGCGCAAAATTTCTTTCTTCAAATATCAATGCTGATGTTTTTGCATTGGATGCTAGTGATAGTATTGATTTTGCATATGAAAAATATGGAAAATTACCAAACGTTCATTTTTTACAAGCAGATCTTCGCCAATTGCCGTTTAAAAAGAATTTTTTTGATTATATCTATTCAGATCAAGTTTCACATCACACAAAAAATACTGGAACTTCATTCAAATATCTAACAAAATTCTTAACAAATTCTGGGCACATCTCAATTTATGTATATAACAAAAAAGCCCCAGTTAGAGAATATGTTGATGACTATATTAGAAATAAAACTGTAAAAATGTCAGTTGCAGAATGTACAGAATTCTCAAAACAAATGGCATATTTAGGAAAAAAGTTTAGCCAAATTAAAA
>CALNZF010000098.1:0-6880 GCA_942490965.1 uncultured Nitrosopumilaceae archaeon
TTGCATGTTTGTATAATGGTGAAACTTTCATTACCAACTATAATACTGTCGATCTTTTCTGAATTTCAGAATTCATGACAATATTGTCTGGAATTCTTTACATTAGTATTATCAAATGATTGTTATTTTTGACAGATCAAGAATTCAATTTTAATTGTAAATAAGGAGAAAAAAAATTGTTAGAATTCACAAAATATAGAATTGCTTTATGCTAGTAAAAATATTGGTTGATTTTGATTGTATTTTTAAAATAGGATTCTTAAGAATTCTTGTGGGTGTATTATCTATTTTTGCAAATGCCCCTTGATGATCTGTTAAACAACATGCTCATGGTTTTGTGTAACATTCATCAATTTTTTCATGGCCACAAGAACCACAATTACAAGAATTATTCATGATTTTAAAGAACAATTTTGGTAGTTTCAATTCGTCTAAAATTATCACATGTGAAAATTATCTTTGACTCAAATGTTTCTACGATAATTCTTCATTTTCAGATACGGTGTCAAAACCAAAATTGCCATTACAGTGAGGGCAACTAGTTAGTGATTTACAACTCCTGCTTTTTTGGTAAATACATTTTCGCAGGATTTACATGCATCGTAATTCACTTAATGTGGTCAAAGGATCCTATTGTGTCGCTGTTGTTTTGGGCCGTACATTTTTTGCTTGTTTTCAATTTATGAAAATTGCAAAATTGATATTGTGTATTCTTTGATTGCATCTGATTTTCTGAAATGTGAGAATTTACAATATTGATTTAATAATTTTTTTACATACCTTACTGTCATGGCAACAAAAACTAGCAAAACCAAGTTCTGCCGTAACTCCGTCTAGGGGTTCTAATTGGTTTGATATTGACAAATCCATTGAAAGTTTTAGAAAAGAAATGGAAAAAGCATTTTCATCTTTTCCATCAATATCTATGCCTCACACATCTTGTGATATTATAGATGAAGGAACCCAATTCCGAATAAAGATGGATACTCCTGGAATCAAAAAGAATGAGATAAAGCTCAATGTAACTGATAATTCTATTGAAGTTACAGGAGAACACAAAGAAGAGGAAAAAAAGAAAAACTATCTAAGAAAAGAGAGACATAGTGTCTCATACTATCAAACAATTCCTCTATCTGAAAAAATCATTCCAGGAAAAGTAAAGGCAAAACTAACTGATGGTGTATTGGATATAACATTACCAAAAACAAAACCTACACCTATTCAAAAGAAAAAATCTGTTAATGTGCAGTAATTATCTTTTTTATCTTTAAAATGGTGGCTAAATCCTCGTAGAGTTAGTTCTAATACCAATTTTAGTTTGTAAAAAGACTGGTTTCTTATTGGTTATGTCACTCATATGATATTATTCTGTATAATGAACCAACAAAGCACTATCCATTACTGGTAATACTGAAATGATATTTTCACCATGTTGGGCTAGAAATTCATTGACTATGTCTTGAAGATAAACTCCTGGACCCAATTGTTTGGATTCAAAATATTTTATTTTATGAATCATACACATTTGATGAAAGTAATCTGTATTAATAATTCAGTCGTTGCAGAGGAAACTCCGAACTAGGCCAATTGAATCCATACTTTCTGTTACTGCGGTGTATTATCATAAAAATGAGAAAATGTTTGTTCATTTGAACAAACAATCCCACATAACTTGATCGCTATACTGAACATGTTGATAATGACTTCGGAAAACCAAATCAATCTTTTTGATAATGAATCTGACACTGCAATGTATAGGCATAAACTTACTCTTGATAAAATCCGAAATGAACTAATTCATTTTGGCCTTACTAAAAGCCAGGCAAAGGTGTTCATTTATCTTGGAAAGTATGGTTCAAAGTCTGCTTCTGAGATAGCAAAGGCACTACAGTTGCCTAGAACTGAGACATATCATCTGGTCAACTCACTGCAAAATATGGGTTTAGTTGTAGCTGAATTGGCTCATCCTACGAAATACATTGCAATGGATATGAAAGAGGCAATATCTACATTGGTAAAACAAGAACAGGATAGAATTGATATCTTGGCAAACAAGGAAGAATCTCTTTCAGAGATGTGGAATGAAATTCCATTTTTTGCAGTAGAGACTGACGAGTCCAAATCAGAAAAGATGCAGCTACTACATGGATCAGGACCTATCAATAATAAAATTAAAGAGATGACTGGTTCTAGTACTGACAATTTCAAAATCTATGGCAGTGTTTTAGATTTACTTCGAATGTATGATTCAGATGTGTTTGACTGGATAGATGTTGCACCAACTAATCTTAAAATGGTTGTTTCTCCATTAAACAAGATTCCTGAATTTCTTTCAGAGATGGATTCAGAAAAAATTAGAGCAATCCCCTCAAATTCTGAAAACAAATGTTTTATTATAAATGACAAAAAAGAGGTTCTCATTTTTATGCGCAATGCAACACACCCAACTAAACAAGTCTTTGCTTGGTGGTCTGATTCAGAAACTCTAGTCGATATGATGAGTTCATTATTTGATCTATCTTGGGAAAATGGAGAGGCGTTATACTGAATGGGTTGCCTACTTGTTCTAAATTAAAAAATGTAAATATAATTGGCAGAACCATCAACTCCGCTATCTTCTTTCATACCTTTATCTAGAAAATATTTTTCAATCTCTTTACTGTCTTTTTCATTACTTGTAGACCAGTCTTTCCAATGTTTGATATCTTTACCCTCATTATTGTGCTGATCTTTTCTAATTTTTGGAGTATCTGTAATCCCTATGGTCCATGTGGAATGCCCTCTTGTCTTTGACCTGCTTACTCTACCTTCAATTTCAGTAATTATTTTTAGTTTATCCACAATGGTCATTATTGTGACCATTACTTAAGAGAATAATTCTTGGAGTTAGGTTCAATCCTCATCTTCCCAGCTATTTTCTAAATATTCTGGAGCCATATGATCATTTTTTTTAGATGTATTTTGATTTTTTTCTGTATCTGTTAATTCATCTTCGGCTTCTACTGAACTAAATTCTCCAATGCTTTTTTTTGAATCATTTTCGATTCCTCTGATCTCTTCTTCTATTTTGTCAATGTCTTCTGTTGATAGGGATATCTTAAATTCATTATCTTTTGAAGTGCTCGACTTGCTATTTGAAGATACTTTGATTTCAGAAGTGATTTTGGTTTCTTCTTTTTTAGATGCGGCATTCATTTCTTTTGAATTATGTTGAATTGTTTATGATGCAACTACATGTCCTTGAGCATTGAGTGTATTTCCACATGTTTTACATTCCCATGTTTCATCAGAATCTGTTTGATCATTTACATTCTTTGATGTGTTACAAACCTTACAACGTACTGACATTTTTTATTTATTCTCCTGTTTTGATTCATTTTTTTCTAAATGATTTTTTTCGTGTTCACGCACTTTATCAAAAGTATCTACGGTTCCTTCCCATTGGAAATCACATTCTTTACATTGATATTTCATTTTGATTTTTCTTCAGGTTCTTTTACATTCTCTGTGGTTTTGGTTTTATTGGAACCAAATCTTATTTTTTCAATAATTTTTTTAAACATACTTTATGATGATCCTCGTGGGTATATACCGGCGTATTTGTAAAATTCATGCCTGACTATCTAAGATATTTCATGTTTCTATAATGAAAATGATTCAATATGTTGGGAATTGATTCTAAAAATCAACTGTGAGAATGTCAATGCCTTTTAATTATAAATAAGATTTCTAACCTGATATGACTGAAAACAACACAGATCAACAAAAATGTAATTCAATATTGGAATTTCCTGAAATAAGATTTGCAGGATTTTTAGATTATATGGGAAATCTGATTGTTGGAGATTTCAAGCCCGGAATATCTCCATTAAAAGATGAGTATGAACGAAAAAAGATGTTTGTTGAGGCTGTTTTGCGAATCAGAACCCGTCAAGACTTTGATGATAATCTTGGTCCAGTAGAATATGCGGCAGCTAGAAGAAAAAATGTTGTAACTATGACTATGCCTTTTGAAAAAAATATTCTTTTTATTGCTGCAGAACCAAATGTGGATATTGACAAGACAGCAAGAAAAATTTTAGATTTATTCTAAATGGTCAAATGACAAATTTATTTTTAAAGTGTATTGGAGTTTAAGAGTTATTTTCTGCATCCATCATTAAAACAGGACAAGATGTATTTTCAATAATCTTTCTTGAAACACTTCCAAGTGTTAGGAGACTTTTGAGTCCTTTGAGTTTTCTCCTCTTTGCCATTACGATTAGATCAACGTTTTCTTTTTCAACAACATTTAAGATTATTTCAGCTGCATCTCCAATTTCCACCTTGATTTCAGAATCAATATTGTTTTCTTTACATTGTTGAGAGTATTTTTCCATTTCTCTCTCCATGTCCTGTTTCATTTCTTCATTTGCCTCATCTATTGCTTTTATCATACTGTGTCGTTCAGATGTGGCTAATGCATATGTTGGTGGATATGAGAGAGTTTCAACTATGTGTAAAATAATTATTTTAGATGTGTTTTTTGCTGCATAAATTGCATGTTTTAATGCCTTGTCTCCGGCATCAGTTCCTGCATGAGGGACAAGGATTGTATTGTACATAATCTAAAAATGCTATTTCAGTTATTTAAGATGAGGGGCGATTCTTAATGCTAATATGGAATAAATATTTCAAGTACTTTTTTAATGATGGATCTGTACTTGTTTTTAGAATGTGCAATTAACTCTGTTTTTATTTAGAATTAATCTAATTTAGAGCCTTGATTTTTCTGTTTACGTCCTAGGAATGCTAAAACCCACCCGATTACTATGAGTACACTTCCAAACAATGTCAACCATTCATAATATTTTATGTATTCTTCTTCAAATCTAGGATCTTCTTGAAATTGTTCTTGTGGAATGTCCGTTAGATACAGTGCCCACAGTGAAAATCCCACTAGTAATACTCCCAATGCAAAAAATGCAACCATTACAAATTTTGGAGCCCCTTGTATCATGCTTGCAATCTTGCTCTGCCCTATATAGAACAATGCTTTAAAATCATTTTTTGTAAACCATCTTTGAAAATCACAATTAAAGAATTAATACGATGAACATTTTATGCGATTTGTGATACATCCAGAACTTATGGCATTGCTTGAAACAATCGATGTTTTAGATGTTTTAAAAGATTCAGTTTCATATCAGATGCAAAAAATTCAAGGTGTTGAAAAAACAACTGAAGGTAGGGATTGGTATCAAGAATTGCCATTAATAGTACGAGAAAAGTTTGATAATTATAAGACTGATTATGAACATCTTTCTGGAATACTTCAACAAGAAAAAGAACAAATTAAAACTGAAATGAACAAGGGATACTATTACTGGAGATTATTACATTCTGCATGCAATACATACCGAAATGACTTGGTAGAGTATGATCAGCAACTAAATCAAGAATTTAACTTTAAAGAGACTGAGGCTATTTCAGATAATGAAATACTGAATGAATGCATTGTGGTTTTAACCCAACATGTAATTGAAGATTGATCTTTTCATGTTCAACATTTATTCTATTTTTCCATGTGTAAAATGATATGGTTTCAAAAGATACGGCTCTGATAATTGTTGCACTTTTGATAGGAGTTGTTTCTTTAGCTGCCATGATTGGATTTATCGGCCAAGGAAATGTAAGACATGTTTCAATTTTCTGGCAAGAGCGAGTTGAGCAAACTGTTGCTTTTGAAGATGTAGATGGGCAAGTCCGCCTTCAGGGTTTAGTTGGAGTTGATGGTGATCCCAACCCCCATCTGATAACTAGGACCTCTTTTGCATATGTTTTGACTGTAATTAATAATGGTAATACTCATCACAGATTATACATTGAGGGATTAAATGTTCAAACAGATTTGTTGGGTCCTGGAATGCAAGAAACACTTACAATTTATCCTACACATGAAGGTCTTTACAAATATTATGACAAACGAGAAAATCTTGAACATCTAGGCTTTGTGGAGGTAGTAACTGTAGTTGCCAGTGATGAATTTACTGGTATTTGGCGTGATTTGATTTAATTATTTTTAATATCTGATATTTTCTAATTTTGAGGATATTTTCATTTGTGGCAATTGCCTTGTATTTTTTATAGCCTGTTGAATTTGTAAAATTATGAAACATGCACTTGATTACAAAAATACGCCAAGAACAATAAAATATGAATCCAATCTTGCTGATGTTTTAAAAAAAATAATTGATGAAAAAAAGAGCAGAATTTTAGTTACTGAGAATGGTAAAATTACTGGTATTGTGACTGAAAAAGATTTGGGGGTTTTTCTCCTAACTAATGATACTGAAAGAAAATTGGATGAGATTCCATTGTCTACTATTGTTAAAAAAATAATTTCTGTTGATGAACATACTAGTCTTGTAGAGTGTGCTGAAACAATGCTAACAAAATCAATTGGTTCGTTGGTAGTAAAATCTGGCGATGACGTTGTTGGAATTTTAACAAAAACTGATCTTGTGAGATATTTCACTAAAACACATCCTGATGAAAGAATAGTTGGAGAATACATGTCTCCTTACTATGCCTGGCAATATTCTGACACTCCTCTATACAAAATAGTTTTAAAAATGATTGATGAAAAAATATCTCGAGTGATACTTAGAGATCGTGAAGAAATCCCTGTTGGGATTATCACGTTTAGGGATTTATTTGAACTGGCACTTAAACAAGGAAATTATGAAGATGTACTTGATAATACGGATCCAGTAATTTCTGTAATATTTCCAAGAAAAGGATTCATTTCAGAATCTGGATTTGGTGGAAGTGTTAAGGCTGATGATATCATGAGCAAAGACATTGTTTCTGTAAATTACGATGATGATTTGGCAAAAAC
>CALNZF010000099.1:0-8027 GCA_942490965.1 uncultured Nitrosopumilaceae archaeon
CAATCAGTAATTGAGTGATGATTAGTCCTCTTAAACAGAATAACAGGTACGCCATTCTGTACATCTTCGATATGATACATGATGGAATAATGAGAATGTGATTAAAGATACCTGAATGCCATAAATCAATTTGACAGATCGAAGTTTTTGCATATTGGAATTTAGTATAAATCGTTCATCTTGTTTATATTTTAGAATTACAACTCACATTCGTCATGAGCTATTCTGGCAATGCAAAAGACGACGAAAATGATTTCGACGATGATGACTATGACTCGGAATCAGACTATGAGGATTAGTAGTCCTCTCTCTTTTTATTTTAATAACGGCTATCGTCCATACATCTACTCTTTCTTGTGTTTGGCCTTTATCTTGACAACTATCTCAATTTAACACATGAACTCTTGTGGTGCAATCATCTTCTGCGAGCATCTTTGCATGGATGTTGCAAAATCTCATGATACACTGCAAATGGTTGTCGGATTCCCTTCTCAAAATAATAGTGCATTGCCTGAGTAAATGCCTCCGAATCACATCCTAGCATATTGCAAATCAAGGAGGCATCTAGCATCATCTGAGCCTAAAAATGATGGTTATTGTGAAATGCATACGATCTTAAATACAAATTTCGTTATACTAGATTAGTGTAAGTGAGAGAAAAGTGCGTCGAGACGTCATTCTCTCCTTTGACACGGGTTTTTGAAATGCATGATTTTCCGTATAATTTCTACGTCGTGGCTAAATACAAATGTTATATGATGAATTTATGCTTCAGTTAAAAAATAAAATAAACATATTCAAAAAAATTCAAAATAGATGGAGCCAATTAGAAAATCCAGTTGAAGAATGGGTACGTTTAGAAGAATAACCCATATTGAACATAAAGCTTAGAATCTAATCATCATCATATTTTTCATGACCTTTGC
This sequence comes from uncultured Nitrosopumilaceae archaeon, assembly GCA_942490965.1. GTDB lineage: Archaea > Thermoproteota > Nitrososphaeria > Nitrososphaerales > Nitrosopumilaceae > Nitrosopumilus. The sequence goes on from CALNZF010000099.1 coordinate 927, forward strand.
CTTTTTCTTTGTCATTATGATTTTCATGTTCTTTTCCTTTTCTGTCATGTGTCTTTGTCTAGTGTGAAATACTCTGAGACTGTTTCACTAAATGTCTTAGAGTATGTTGCATTGGTAAATGCATCTAAAATTCTCATGCTTTTCACAACTAATTTTTTTACAGAGTCAGGTTTTGTCTGTATAAGTTCCCCCAGAGTCAATGTTTCATCCGTTAGAGAATTTGTTTAATTTATCATTAATAGGAAACAATAAGATAACTTATTTCAACAGTTATTGTATAATTACCTGCTTTACTATACCTAATAGACTAACAAATGCCAGTGAGAACAAAATATTCCTCATTAGTGGTTACAAAGCAAAAAGAGGATGAAAAACCAATGACAAATAATCAAAGAACCGCAAGAACACGCAGACAGAGAGGGTACCAATGGGAAGATACAATCGTAAAGAGATTCAATGGTGCAGATAATTGGAAGGCATTTAGACTAGGTTCTCCCAGCATTGCACTACCTGATGTTTTGGCTGTAAATACGGACAATAGCACAATATTCACAATTGAAGCAAAATCTGGCACTAGTACATCCTTACCCGTACCAGCTGATCAAATTGAACGATGTTTGGCATGGATTAAAACATTTGATATTTACAAAAAAAGAAATGTCCTGCTGGCATTCAAATTTTTATCAAAAAAGAGATTAGGAATTGGGATATATGAAAGTCGAGAATTACGAGAATACTTTAAGATCTGGGATGAATCTCTTGAAATTACTGACTGTGTATGTACATATGAAGGCAAATTTTTTGCAAAAGTAGACGGGTCTAGAAAAGAAATTTTTCTCAAAGAGTGCAAAATGCCATTTAAAACTAAACAGAGAACTAGTGCCAAATTAAATTAATTCTTCAAATCATTTTTAAGGATAAGATGTCATGTAGATGTATGTCTGAAGAGAACAATACAGAATCTTCTGAAAATAATGTAGAATCTTTACTTGAAACAGTTTCAGATGCCGAAGTAAATTCAAGAGTTAGTTTTGAAGAATTTACGGATGAAAGAATGTTAATCAGTTATGATGCATTTGGAAAAAAACAGATGAAGATCAAAGTGTTAGAAGTCTCAGATGAAAATCCTGTTTTAAAATGGAAATTTGGTGATCGTGTAAAAGTTACAAAAATCATGGTAACGATCAAGCATCTTACAACACAGCAGGTAGAAGAGGCAGAATTTGATATTGAATCCATTGAAAGAGAACTAGCTGAAAAAAGACACTATTCATCTACAAATAGATGGATCCCTGCAGAAGATATCAAAAATGGTTATGTGGTAGGTTCAAAACACACCAGACTAATCAGTGATGCCTCAGCATTGGATTACATAGTATTCTGATTACCCATCCAACATATGATCAATTTGGATGAAAACGTTATAAACAAAAGATATTGAAAAAACATTATGAGTTCAAAAGAATTTGTAGTGAATGGGACTGATTACAAAATAGTATTAACTGAACAGGTAATTGGCCATGTAAATAATCTAAAAGATCTTTACAATGCCGCATATGAAGATCCAGAAAGCTTTGAAGATGTAAGTTCTGAAATTTCAAATACCATTACAGAAATTGCAAGCACCATAGAACCAGAAGCTGAAGATAGTGATTTGGATGGAATAATTCAAGAAATTATAAAAGCAGTAGATCATAAAGCCGATGAAATCAAAAAAGAATTAGAAGATAAACCAGTAAAAAAGACAAAATCTAAAAAATAGTTTTGTTTTGAGCTTAAACTCATAAAAAATTGGGGGATAAATTATATTCTAAATAATACAATCAAAATCATGTCAAATAGTTGCGAATGCGGAATTTGTGGACATCATAGTGAGGCCGAATGCCGTGAAAAGGAATGCAAATGTTGTTTAAACTTTCATGAAAGATCAGGCCCTAAACGAAAATAACTATTTTAAAATTAATTCTCATCATCATAACAACTACATTTTTTTGAGATGTGTCGATTACATCCCAAAAGTTTATGATCACGGCATCCACACAAAATGCATTTTTTTCCGTTAATCATAGGTCTCCTACCAAATCCCTCATATTTTCTATCATTTGCTTGTCTTCCAACGCTTCAATGATTTTTAATCTCATGTTTTTTATTCTGTGAATATCATCTGAATATAAGGGGGCCATAGTTTCAATCTCCTTTTCAAAAAAATAATTTTCCAAATAATGTTCTAATTTTGATTTTAATTTTTTAAAATCAGACAAAGTTATCTTATATTCGTCAATGTTATTTGTAGTCACTTTGAGGAATCCGTTGATTTTTAGCATTTCTTTCTTTATGTAATCCAGATCACCTGGCTTATCTTGAATTTCTTTAAGATTGTTGTATGAATCAAGAGTTTGTGAAAGAATTTTCTTTAGATGTTCATTATAGGTAACCACAGATAGAATCAAAACACGTCCAATCTAAAGTTTAGCAAAAACAGCTCAACTCAAACAATGTTTACAGTATTTCCTTTAAATTATCACTGATTATCTGTAATTATGATGAAAGGTGACGCATATCTAAAATGTATTGATCCACAATGTGGATTGGAATACCCAATTGAGAATACAAATGTTCAATGTGAGAAAGGTCACCTATTAGATGTAAAATATAAAAATATCCCATCCCCAGAACTCAAAGAAGTTTTTTACCAGAGACGAAATTCTGAAGGAAGCATTTTCAATGAAAGTGGAGTGTGGCGATTTAGAGAATTGTTAAATTTTTGTCAAATCGACACTGAAGATATTGAAGAGTGTTCAAAATATCTTGTATCTCTAGATGGGGCAGAAGGAAGACAATCCAAGCCATATCACATGTCAAAAGCTGCAGAATTTATCGGAATTTCAAATAATAATTTATGGTTGCAACCTGAAGGATACAATCCCAGTGGTTCATTCAAGGATAATGGGATGGCAACAGCTGTCACTCATGCAAAAATGGTGGGTGCAAAGAAAATTGTTTGTGCATCAACTGGAAACACTTCTGCAGCAGCAGGAATGTTTGCAGCAAATGAAGGAATACAGTGTGATGTGTATATCCCTGCAGGTCAAATAGCTCCAGGTAAACTTAGTCAAGCATACCAATTTGGAGCACAAATTGTAGAAGTAGATGGCAATTTTGATGATGCATTAAAACAATCATTAGATGATGCACAAAATCATGATGGATATACGGTAAATTCCATAAATCCATTTAGAATCGAGGGACAAAAAACAATTCCATTCCGAGCTTTAGAATATTTGGAATGGGAAGCACCAGATTGGATTGTGTATCCTGGTGGAGCTTTAGGAAATACATCTAGCTGTGGTAAAGCATTAATGGAATTATATGAATGGGGATGGATTAAAAAAATACCTAGAATTGCAGTTATCAATTCTGAAGGTGCAAGTACATTATCTGATTTGTATAATGGTAAATTTGAAAATGAAGAATTGCGATGGAACAAAGGTAATCCAAACACAGAACTAATTTCTAGATATTATGATCATCTAGATAAAGAAGGATTAAGACCAAAAACCAAAGCTACTGCAATTCAAATTGGAAGACCTGCAAATATTTTGAAGGGTTTACGTGCATTAGAATTTACAAATGGAGTGGTGACAACTGTGACAGATTCTGAAATGCTAGACGGTATGTCTGTTGTTGGATTAAATGGATTTGATTGTGAAATGGCATCTGGAGCAACAGTAGTGGGAATTAAAAAATTGGTTAACGAAGGAATCATCAAAAAAGACGATGTGGTTGTAGGAATTCTCACAGGCAGACAAAAAGATGCCATGATACCTGTAGATTACCACAGAAATCCGGAGAACAGATTTGCCATTCCACCTAAAAATTAGCCTTAATTAGCCTCAGGAAAGATTCATCTTTAACTTTAAATCCATGGTTTGTAAAAAAATTACAACCAAAAGATGGTGTCAAAAAACTAAATGTGTATTTGTTACAAATGGGCTAATGTATTTTCAAGGAGAATATGATGGTGGATTTATGGATTGAGATTACAGTACTATCTGTTCTTATTGGATTATCTGGATTTTTCAGCGGGTTAGAAGTTGCTTTAGTTGGAACAAGAAATTCAAAAGTGAATCAACTAAGAAAACAAAAAGTGAAAGGCGCTGAAGCACTATACAAATTAAAACATAATCCTGGATGGATGATGTCTAGCGTAAATCTTGGAAACAACCTAGTAAATGTAGGATCATCAGCATTTGCCACAAGTATTGCAATGAGAATTTTTGGAAATGATGGGTTAGGAATCGCAGTTGGGATAATGACATTTCTGATATTAGTTTTTGGTGAAATTACGCCAAAAACATATTGTAATGCAAATGCTACAAAAATTGCTTTACGGTTTGCACGAGTGTTGCTTGTGTTTAGTTATGCATTATGACCAATAGTGAAATTGTTTGAAATCATTACAAGAAGCATGGTAAAATTAACTGGTAGTAGTTACACCTCACCTCCAATTACAGAGGAAGAGATCAAAGGAATTGTTGAACAAGGTTTAGCAGATAAAGCATTAGAAAAAGATGAAAGTGATCTTGTTCACAGTGCATTAGAATTTGATGATACTGTGATTCGAACTGTAATGACCCCGAGAACTAAGATGGTCATACTCCCTGCAAAAATGTTATTGTTTGAAGCATTACCGTTAATCAATCAAAACGTCCATTCAAGAATCCCGATTTTTGGAGAGACAAATGACGATATTGTTGGATTTATTCATGTCAAAGATGTTCTAAAAGAGTTGGAATCAGAGGGTAAAATGAAATCTCTTCAAGAAATTTCAAGAGAGCCAGTATTTGTATCTCAAGAAAAAATGGTAAGTTCATTGTTAAAAGAAATGAAAGGTAGGAAAACACATCTTGCTATCGTAATTGATGAGCATGGTGGGGTTGAAGGATTAGTCACATTAGAAGATCTCATTGAAGAAATAATTGGCGACATTGAAGATGAGACTGACGCAACTCCCAAGGCAGATCATTATGTGATTGATAAAGATACAATTGAAACAGATGGGGAAATTGAAATTGAAAAGATCAATAAAATTTTCAAATCCGAATTACCCGAAGGTGATGATTATAGTAAATTAAACGGTTTACTTCATGAAAGATTACAAGATATTCCGCAAGAGGGAGATAAATTAGAGATTGACAACATAAGAATAGTTGTTGAAAAAGTAACAAAAAACATTCCAGAAAAAATAAGAATAGAGAGAATTAAAAAATAAGATTATTTTTTACTGAAATATTCTTGTAGTTTTTGTTTTTTCTCTATCATGTGAAATATAGATTCAGTGTGAGCAAATGCATCTTTGTAAGATTTTTGAAACAACATTGCTTGCATAAGCATGTGATTTTCAGGAATGACAATTCCAGTTTGATCATCAGAATACATCATTTGTACTGTGTCGCCAATAGATGTAGTCATATTTGCATGAATGTGGATCATGTTGGTATCTGTAAAATTAAAGCCCATATTTTGCGCACAATCTCGCACATCTTTGGTTCCCTTTGCAGTCCATAATGTTGCAACTCCAAATTCATTTGCAAATATTTCATGGATTTCTGATGGTTTTGGTGCCGTATCTTTGAATCTGATATCCATTATGTGTAAGTGCATTTGTCGGGTAGGAACTTTGATGGCACGAACATACAAGGGTGCATCTTTTCCAAAATACAGTTTAACATCATCACCATGGTGTGGTTTTTCAGTCATTTCAATGGTGTCTGAGAGTTTTTTTTCAGTTTGTTCAATATCTGCCCATCGTCTTACAAGAGTAACATCAAATCTTACTAATTGATCACCAAATTTATCACGCAAAGGCTCCAATATTTTCCCCATCCCTGTAACATTACAACTCCCTTGCATTACATGGTATTTTCCTAATGCTTGATCATAGTTTGCTCTAGAGTTGAATAATAAATCAGATACGGCTTCAGAACCAATTGTAGATTCTCCACCCTGATAAATTGCAGGAATATTTTTTGGCTCATAAAGGGATTTTTTATTTTTATAACCATCTCCACCAGGGGCCGCATCAATAATAAAATCAGATTTATCTAATGCTGATTCAATAGAACCTGAAATTTTATAATTTGAAAATTCATCTAATTTAGATTCTGGAACATATACATCAATTCCTTTCTTTATTGCTTCATTTACTTTATTATCAGGGGAATATTTTCCAACACCTACAACAGTAATTTCAGGATCATCTTTTAGAAATGAAACAATTCTACTTCCAATAGAGCCATACCCGTTAACAAAGACTTTCTTCACAAATTTGATGTGTTGGACCCATTTATTTAGATTAGTGTAACCTAGACCCAGAATCCTTAAGTTCATAATTCTTACAAGAAATTAGTGGAAGGTTCAGAAATAGCAAAACGGGATCATCAGAGAAATAAATCTGAAATCGTAAAATTAGTGAAAGAAATGCTCAATTTAGAAAAATGGGGCGATGAAGAATATAAGAAAAAAATACAAGAATTAGTCATCAAAGATGAAGAATTAGTTAGAGATGTGATTCGAAAAATTAAATTAGAAAAAGGCATGAAATAAAACTTGTAATAATTGAAACAGTCATAATCTTAAGTTGTATCTGGCAATACAAGATACAGAGATAGTCATGTCAGAGATAAGAACCCCTGAACAAAGAATGAAAAAAATGATAAAGGAAGAAAGGACAGTAATTGATTTACAAATGGCAATAAAAAAAGAACAATTCAGAAACTACCTAATTACAAGACCTGAATTCCATGAAAGATATGGAAAATCAGACACGCCAGAACACGATTGTTGGGTATTTACCTAGGATTGGAATATTTCATCGTACATTTAAAAATGAAATTTTTAACTTCATAATCCTTAAGTTTGTAATTCTTGTAAAAAATCTATGAGTTTTAGAGCAAGTGTTTTTTCAAAAAAAGAGGGAGTCATGATTGTTGGCGTTTCATTCATTGTTTCATCAATATTGTATATCATGTATGTTACAGGCAGGTAACAGTATTCTAAACTCTAAAATATAAAATATCCAAACAGGGAACTTTATTTTAA
>CALNZF010000100.1:0-11425 GCA_942490965.1 uncultured Nitrosopumilaceae archaeon
GAGGTGACAGAAAAATTACCCCAGGGATAACAGGCTCGTCGCGGGCGAGAGCTCCTATCGACCCCGCGGTTTGGTACCTCGATGTCGGCTTTTCCTATCCTGGTCCTGCAGCAGGGGCCAAGGGTGAGGCTGCTCGCCTATTAAAAGGGAACATGAGCTGGGTTTAGACCGTCGTGAGACAGGTCGGTCTCTGCCTGATGGAAGCGCGAATAACTGAGGGGAAGTTGCTCCGAGTACGAGAGGAACAGAGCAGCGTGGCCACTGGTTTACCGGTTGTCTGATAAGGCAGGCCGGGCAGCTAAGCCATTTAGGCTAAGTGCTGAAAGCATCTAAGCACGAATCCTATCCCGAGACAAGTTATTCTTTCGTAAGATGAAGGTCGGCAGCAAAATACTGCGTTGATAGGAAGGTGGTGTAGATCACAAGCTTCGGCGAGTGGTGAGCCAGCCTTTACTAATAGACCAACACATCGGTTCAGCCACTTACATAGAGACTATGCGCGATGATCATTCATATCATCAAGTGGATTACATAATACACGACTTGTACGATGATTTCATTTCAAATCATACATAGCGTAAGCTATGGATTTTCTCATCATTGAAATCTTCTAGTAAAAATATACACGACTTGTACGATGATTTCATTTCAAATCATACATAGCGTAAGCTATACATCATGATTTCATTTCAAAGTTGTAAGTATACATCTTTGTCATTATTTTAAAATATTTTGTAGAATTCTTTTACTGTGTTTGTATTTTTTATTTTCTTAATTTTATTTGTAAATATTATGATGCGATATTGATTGGAATGGTAATTGCAGATATTAAATCACAGTCATCTTGTACACCTACGTCTGTTACTTTGAAAAATAATACCATTTCGTAGTCTCCTGGATTTCCTTTGATTTCGAATGAACCTTCCCATCCTGTTTGACCTCCTATTTCAGAAATGCCTATTTCATTATGCTCAAATGATCCTTGATTTTTTTGATTTTTTTGATTTTTTTGTATCATGTTGTCTCCGGAAGGAGGTAATGAAAAGAATGTAAAAATTTCAGTAAATCTATCAATTTGTTTATTTTCATCATTTTTCTTAAACCATTTACTTGTCACATCGAATCCTTCATCTGTTAGTCTTTCATTTACGATAAATAATCCTGGGCCCATGAATGCTATTTTCATTCCTGCCTCCTCTGCTGTTATTCCATTTACACAAGAATCTTTAATTTTCAAATCTACTTTGATTGGTTTTTTTGATGTGCCTGGATTTTTTATTTTAATATGGATGTCGTCTAATTCATCTCCGCTGATATCGCCTGCTCCTTGATCTGTCACTTTCATTTTTTTAGCGTGTAGTTCTTTTAACGCCTTTTGAATTTGTTTCAAAGAGTTATCATAATGCTTTATGGCTTTCTTAAAATTTTCATTATCAAAATCTAAATTTCCTTTCTCAAATTGTTTTTGTGCATTTTCAATTTTTTTCACTGATTTTTCATCTGCTACCGTATCTAGAGCATCGATTATTGAATTTTCAACTAATTGTTTTTTTAAAGTAGCTTGTTCTTCTATTGGTGATATTGCATATGATTGCTCTAGAGGATTGGTTGTTGCTGAAAATGCTAATAACAAAATTCCTAGAAAAAATGCATTTAGTTTTTTCACACATTGATCTTGGATTAATTTTATATTTAATCTATTATACTTCTTCCCATTTTTGGGATTAGTAATCTGTAAAAATATAGTTGAGCAACACGGTGGTGCCATTCCTGTGAGTAACAATCCGCCCACTTTTACGATTAAATTGCTATTTTGGATTCTATTCTTCTAATTCTATATCTTTTTGTAGCTCTTTTGGTAAACCTACCCACCATTCTTTTTGGTTTTCAGGCATTAACTAAAAAGATCAATTGTATCTAATAGATCTATTGGTAAAATCTTCGAAGTATTTGTCTAACAAAATATGAAAAAAAGTAATATTTTACATAATCTGCATTGGCTTTATTTTCATTAATTTTAACAACTAATGTGTCACCTAATTTGTTGAATATTCTTTGACGTTTTTCATTAGTCAAAATCCATCCTAACATTATGTCGATGGGAAGTAAAAATGATTTTCCAAACACACTGATTAAAATTCCTTTTAAACTTGCATTTCTTCCTGTTATGCTGACAACTTTCAAATTTAGAATTTTTTTTCCTACTGTTTGGCCTGTTTTGTATTCTAAAATTACCCAATACACATAGAACAAAATACTAGTAGGAATATACTGTGCATTTTCTATCCAAAATGCTTCTCCCTCAAATTCATAATATGTTGTTCCAAATGATGCAAAAATGATTGATGTGGAAATAATGGAAATTATTACAAAATCAATTAACCATGCAACAAATCTATCTGTCCATTTGGCTAGAACTATTTTAGATGGCTCATTTGATTCTGGATCAGACATACTATGATTCATCATTTCAATTTACTAAAATATGTTCATCTTTGATCCACCTTCAACGCAAAATAGGTTACTGCATCTCTCTAAATTATTTCACATATATGAAAGCAAAATTTGACATATCTTGTATTTCTTGTGGTGATAAAATTCAACTTGGAAAAGAGATTTCAAAAAATCAAGATGATCAGTGGGTGCACAAACACTGCTGAAGATTCTGATGGGTTACCTTAGGAATTAATAGTCTATAGATGACATAAAATTTGAAAATATTTTTGACTTCTATTAACCCTCTTGATCTTCTCTTATGGACTTTTCGTAGAAATGAAAAAGATGTTGTAAATCTTTACAATGCTTTATCACCTGTTATGCAACTTGCAACTGGTGGTGATATGCTAAATTTTGGATATTGGGATGCTAAAAATAACGATCCTATTTCTGCGCAAGAACATCTATGTTTTGTTTTTGCAAACATGGCAGAATTAAATTCTTGTAAAAATATTGTAGATGTTGGCAGTGGTTTATCTGCACCTGCTATTTATTGGAGAAATAATTTTGAAAATTTATCTATTTTTTGTATTAATATTAATTATAATCAACTTCGTCATTCAGGCCCTCAACAAAAAATAACTTTTTTAAATTCTTCATCTACAAAATTACCTTTTACAGATAAATCCGTAGAACGTGTGCTTGCATTGGAATCTTCACAACATTTCAAACCCTTCTCTGATTTTATTTTAGAGTCTAAAAGAATTTTATCCGATTCTGGATTGTTGATTTTGGCAATACCTGTTACACTTACATCCTCATCTATTTCAAAACTAGGAATTTTGAAATTCACTTGGTCATCAGAACATTATAGTTTAGATGAAATAAGAAAAATTATCGTTTCTGGCGGATTCATAATTTCTGAAGAAAAATTAATTGGTTCATCCGTTTATGATCCCTTGGCTGATTATTATGTTGAAAACAGAACTGAATTGAAAAAATCTATTTTAAAACAATATTCTCCATTTGTTGAAAAAATATTATTTAGATCTATTCAAAAAATGAAAAAAGCATCCCAAGAAGGGATTATTGATTATGTGTTATTAAAATGCCATTTGTAGTTAAATTTTGAAAAAGCATAGGCTAGGTTTTTATTTTTGATATTTTATCTGAAAAGTATGTCTAATATTTTATATGCTGAAAAATGTGCTAAATTGTTAGAAGAATCTGAAATTCGTTTTGCTGGGATTGTTGATAAAGATGGTAAATTAATCGCTGGCGGTTTTAAAGAAGGACTTGTTCCTTATGAGGGGGATGAGACAAAATTACAATCCTTTTTTGATTTTGTTTCAAAAGCATCTATACGAAAAGAATTTGATGAAAGCCTAGGACCAATAAATTATCTTGCTGCAAGACGTGATAAGGCTGTTTTAGTAAGTTTCCCATTCCCTATAACTCAAATCTTACTGTTAATTTCTGCAGAACCTTCTGTCAATATTGAAAGTTTGGCAAAAAAAGTTGTAGAAATCTTCACTGATGTTAATTAAGTCTGATTGAATAATCTGGCGAATTCTTTAATTATCTGAGTAAAAAACTAGCTATTAGTTATGAATAGAACTTTAATTATTTTTTCAATCTTGTTGGCATATCCTTTATTTTTTACCTCTTCTTTTGCCACTGTTACTAATTTTACCACTGACAAAACATTGTATCGCACTGATGATTCTATTATGATCTCTGGAGATGTTGATTATGATCCTAATTTTTTTTCTATAATCATTCAAATCATTACTCCTAGTGGCTCTGGTTTGGCTCATATTGATAGTGTTATCCCTAACCATGATGGAACATTTACAAAATTCATTAATGCCGGTGGTCCAACTTGGTCTGAAAATGGTAAGTACATAATCAAAATTTCTTATGATGGAAATCTTGAAAAATCTATAGAATATGAAAAATCGTCTGAATATATTCCTCCAACTTCAACGCCAAACACTTCAACGCCAAACACTTCAACGCCAAACACTTCAACGCCAAACACTTCCATCTTGGATACTGAGCACTTATTTACTGAGAATCCAAAAATGCGAATTTTAGGTTTCCCTGCTTTTGATAAATCTCCACAATATTATATTGATAGATACAATACTGAATCTCAATACAAATCTTGGTTTGATTCACAATTTCCATTATATGGAATTGCCGACGTTGTTGGATATTCATCAACTCGTGTTGAAAATTTCCCTGCTTTTGATAAATCTCCACAATATTATATTGATAGATACAATACTGAATCTCAATACAAATCTTGGTTTGATTCACAATTTCCTGATAGAACCATTTATGATGTTTTAGGATTTTACACTTACATTCCTGATTGGATTAAAGATTATGCCCAAAATTGGGCTACTGGAAAAATTTCTGATGCTGAATTTATGTCTGGGTTGAATTTTATGATTCAAAATAAAATCATAGTGATTCCGAATCTTGACAATAATTCATTTTCAACTGATGATGTACCTTCTTGGTTTAGAAATACTGCTCATTGGTGGTCCAATGGTTTGATTTCTCAACAAGAATTTATCAACTCTATAAAATATCTTATTCAAGAAGATATCATATTAATTGAATAGTTTAGAATCATTTTAATTCTGTGTCTGATTATTCGATTTATGAAAGCAACATTTGGTGCAGGGTGTTTTTGGCATGTTGAGGATTTACTAAATAAAACCAAAGGTGTTACATCCACTGCCGTAGGATACATTGGAGGTCAACTTCAAAATCCTACATATGAAGAAGTTTGTACTGACAAAACTGGACATGCGGAAGCAGTGGAGGTTGAATATGATCCTGATGAAATTTCTTTTGAAGAACTATTGGATGTGTTTTGGTCCAATCATAATCCTACAACCTTAAATCGTCAAGGTCCTGACATTGGAAATCAATACCGCTCGGCAATTTTTTATCATGATGAAAAACAAAAAGAAATTGCTCAAAACTCTAAACAACTCTTAGAAAAATCTGGCAAATTTGATGACCCTATTGTTACTGAAATTATTCCCGCTCCAACATTCTACAAAGCAGAAGAATATCACCAAAAATATTTCAAAAAACACGGGTTTTCTTAAATCATTTTACGACTACTACTGGAATCTTTGATGTATGGATTACATAATTTGAAACACTGCCAAAGAACATCTCTTTAGTGGAACTCCTTCCGCGTGAACCAATTACAATCATATCAAAATTACTTTTCCCATGTGCAACTTTGATGATGTTATATCCAATTTCACCTCTAATTATTTTCTCATTAAACACAATCCCATTTTTAGCAGCTAACACTTTAGCTTCTCCCATGAATTTCTTTACTTGTACATTTAGGGCTTTTTCTACTGAACCTACACCCCTAAATTCTGAGTGCGGAGGTGCATAAATTGAATAAATCCCTGTAATTATGGCTCCACAACATCTAGCTAATGTGATGGCCGTTTCTAACCCTTTAATCGAACTTTTAGACCCGTCTAACGGAACTAGAATTTTTGAAATTTTCTTTTTTAACACAATTCATGTCTATTTTTGATACTAAAAAACATACTTCTTGTTTTCATTATTGTATCTGTTTCAATATTTTGATCGATTATTTTGCTAAAACTTATCTAGTTATGGCAATTCTTGCTAAAACAATGGAAGAGAAATTCCTTAAAATTGATGGGAATAAAATTCGATATTTGGAATCTGGTAATTCAAAACATACTCTTGTTCTGCTTCATGGATTGGGTGCATCCGCTGAAAGATGGCTGAATGTACTTCCTTATTTTTCAAAGAACTATAGCGTGATTGTTCCTGATCTGATAGGGTTTGGATTGAGCGATAAACCTCAAATTGATTATACCCTTGATTTTTTTTCAGAATTTCTAGAAAAATTTTTTGCGCAAACTGGAATTGCACGTTTAAACCTAATTGGTTCTTCATTAGGTGGACAAATTGCAGCAAACTACACTTCAACACATGCTGATGAAATTGAAAAACTAATCCTTGTTTCTCCTGCAGGGGTTATGCAACAATCTACTCCTGCACTTGATGCATATGTCATGGCAGCATTATATCCTAATGAAATAACTGCTAAGAATGCATTTGAATTAATGGAAGGTTCTGGGGAGGAGATTCCACAAGAAACTATTGCTGGCTTTATTGAGCGAATGCAACTTCCTAATGCAAAATTAGCATTCATGTCTACTGTTTTGGGATTAAAAAATTCTAAACCAATTACTACAAAACTTGATTCTATTAAAACTCCAACTTTGGTTATTTGGGGCAGTGATGATCCTGTTATCCCAATTAGTTATGCCGATGATTTTGTTTCTGCAATAAACAATTGTAAATTTTTTAGAATGGATGGATGTGGCCATACTCCTTATGTTCAAGATCCTAGTACATTTGCCTCCGGAGTCTTGGAATTTTTAAACCATTAAGATGATTTAAATACTGATTATTGTAACTATTACCTATGAGTGGTAATCAAAACCTATATGATCCATCTGAGATGTTTAAATCTTGGATTCAAAAAAGTGGACGTGCTCAAGCAGAATTTATGAAAAATTTTGGCTCTTTGATGACAAATCAATCTAGTCAAACATTCGATCCTTTGGAAACGCTGAAAGGAGTTTCTGACACTGCACGACAAACTCAATCTAACCTGATGGATAACATGTCTACCATGCAAAGTAAAAGTATGGATACTATGTTTTCTATTGGTCAAATGCTTCCTTCTTTCATGAATTGGGGTGCTTACAAAACTACTATTAGTAGTAATGGCAGAATCTCTATTCCTGAAGCTGAACGTAATGCCCTTGGTTTAGGGGATGGTGATTTAGTACAAGTCATTATCTTGCCAATCGCAAAAAAATCAAAAAATAAGGAGGTGAAAAAATGAGTAAGACCGAAACAACAACAAATCCAAAAAATGTATTTTCTGCATATCAAGAAAATGTTGACAAACTTTTCAACGGTATTAAACAATCAGTACCACAATATCATCAATCAATTACTAATGTACAACAGGAGTACCTGCAAGCATATGAGAACATAGTGGATTCAACTATCGCACTACAAAAAGAATATGCACAAAAAACAGGTATTGCAGCAAATATTCCTGAAGCAACATTAAAAGTAATCCGTGATACTACTGAAGAATTTGTAAAGGCAGCTTCAATACAGAATCAAGTGACTCTTGCAACTATCGATGCAACGCAACAGAATATTAAAACATTCAACGATAATGCAAAATCATTTGTTGAACTAAACAGAAACATTCTGCACTCTTGGATTTCTGCTTTCACTACAAAAACAAACTAGTGGAAAATTAATTTTTTAATTTTTTCCTTTTTTATGATCTTTCAGCTAACCATTTTCCTAATTCTGGTAGAACCTTTTTTTGTGATAGAGAACTAGCTATCATGCCCACATGACCTGTTGGATACATTCTCAATGTTTTATCTTCACTTCCTATGGCATAATGTAATGGCATACTGCATTCGGGGGAAACTAGATGATCTCCTACTGCAATTTGAGTAAATGTGGGCATGTCTATTTTTTTCAAATCAATGTGCTCTCCTCCAACATACATCTTATTTTGAATAAGCAAATTATCTTGATAGATGTCTTTAATCCATTGTTTGAATAGCTCTCCTGGGATTGGTGGGGTGTCGCCTAGCCATTTTTCTACTCTGAGGAAACTATCTACGTATTTTTTATTATCAATATTTTTGAAAAATTTCACATATTTTTCAATTCCTTGTTCGAATGGTTTGAGAACTGAGAAACAATAGTACATGAATTCTGGAGGCATATTGCCTATGGTGTCTACCATTTTATCCACATCCATATGTTTTGCAAGATTGCTGATTACAGTTGTATCTCTCCATCCGTCAATCACCGGAGCTGTGGCAATGTAATTTTTTACACTTTCTGGATGCAATGCTGTATATGCTGTAGCAATTGTTCCGCCTGTACAATATCCTTGAAGTGAAATTTTTTCTGTAGATGATTCATTTTTAATATGTTCTACGGAAGAATCCAAATATCCATTCACATAATCATCAAAATCTAAATATTTGTCCATACTTGTTGGCGTTCCCCAATCTAACATGTATACATCGAATCCTTGTAGGAGTAGATTTCTTACCCAGCTCTTTTCTGGTTGAATATCTAATATGTGATACCTGTTGATTAATGCATATGAAATCAATAATGGTGTTTTGTGTTGTTTATCTGTAAGTGGTCTATAATGTAACAATCTAGTTTTATCTAACTCCTGGACTGTATCGTGCGGTGTAACTTCCAAACTAATTTCATCAGGGGCTGATACTAATTTTGGTGCATCCATCACATTTTTACTAAATTTTAAAACTTCTTCAATTATTTTTGGATCTATTCTTGATTCATTATTCATTTTTAGTCATCTCTTTTTTCTTTAATGCTAATTCTAGTTTCCCTACTCTTTTTTTAAGTGAATGAAGTTCTTTGTACACTTCATCAATCTCTTCTTTGCTTGGAAGATTAGCTGATTGTAATATCACATTTGTAATGTTGTTCCAATGTTTAGTTAATTCTAGTTCTTTTGAAACTAGCTTTCCATAATTTTCTCCAAATTTTTTAGAATCAAATAATTCAGTAAAATCATTATCAAAAATGTCTATCCAAATTCTTTTGAAAGCTTCGATTTGTTCTACATCTTGTGGTACTTCAGGTGCTTTGAGATTGACTTTTTTTTGAGCATCTTCCCATGCCTCTGATAGCTGTTTGTAATATTCTGTAAGGTATTGATTAAATCCGATTAAATCTTCATTGATTTCAATTAATTCTGTAGTTACCTTCTTTGAATTAGATGCAAATGCCCTCATAGGTCCTGTGGATGTTAATGCCTGTGGTTTACTTGACATCAAATGCATGATGTCTGTCCAAAATAATGATAGATGCTTATAGTAATCAGTAATGTTTTTTGAGGAATCTTCTTGCATAGATGTCTCTAGTTTCAGATCGCAATAAATAGTTCGATTACTAAATTAGACTGACGGATAATGTCGATGATCTTGAAAAATCCGTCAAAAAATTGTGGCTTTAGGCCCAAAAATGCTTTCATCTGGGCTCATCCATAGTAGAGGCCATCTTACATCTGGTGGAATGAAGGGTATTACTGTCTCTTGAAGATCAAAAACAAGATGAATTGATGTTCATGGAACTTGCATTACGCGTTAGAATGAGGCATGAATTCGCTGATGAATTTGGCAAGGTGTATTTTTCAATGCCTCATCGAGATAAAGCCATTGTAATGAGTTTCCCACTGAGTAACGATGATGTATTGTTATTACCTTGTAAAAAGATGTCAATTTTGGTAGACCACCTTTCAAAGTTCTCAAAATTATAGAATATCTAAAAACATCTCCGATGAAAACTTTCTAATCATAACGATTTAATTGATTCTTTAAAATTTCTAATTATGGCTTTGGAACAATATGTTAGTTGGTTAGAAATTGATTCTTTAATTGACCGACTTTCTAATTTCATTTTAAATTCTAAAAGGACATTTTCTAGTATCTCTACCATAAGTCGAGGTGGACTGATCCCCTCTCGTTTATTGGCAGACCATTTGGGTATAGAAAAAATATTTGTTGATGAAGAAAATATTTCTTCTAATTCGATATTTGTTGATGATATTTTTGATTCTGGTAAGACTTTTGATAAAATTATTTCAAAATCTGATGATTCTTCAAAATTACTTTATGTTACATTATTTGCAAGACGGGGAAAAAAATTCCCGACTCAATTAATTTATGGTAAACAAACAGATGATGATGGATATGTTGTGTTTCCTTGGGATAAATTAGAGTTTGAAATGTCTAAAAAATAATTTATTTATTCGTCTACCTTTAGCATTTGTCTCAACCCTGCACATCTATTCCTAATCGTCACTTCTGTAATTCCTGATGCAATTGAGATGTCTTTTTGAGATTTGACTTCTCCTGTACTAATACATGCCAGGTAAAGTGCGGCCGCAGCTATTCCCATTGGGTCCTTTCCTGCCACTATGCCCATTTTTTTTGCTTGATTCAAAATTGCGATTGCTTTACGTTTGCTTTTCTCACCAAGCTGAGCAACACTTGCAATTCTAGAAACTCCTTTTACTGGATCAACTACGGGCATTTTCAATTCAAGTTCTCTAAAAATTAATCGATAACATCTTGCTACATCCTTTCTTCTAATGTTTATTCCCTTGGCGATATCATCTAATGTTCTAGGGGTTTCAGTATTCCTACATGATGCATAAAGACATGCTGCTACTAGTCCTTGAATGGAGCGACCTCTTACAAGTTTTTTTCCATAGCTTTTCTGTAAATGTAAGCTGCTTTCTCAATTACTGCATCAGTTAATGCAAGTTTATCTTTTAATTTGTCCATTTCATTTAGTGCTTGTCTCAAATTTCTATCTGCAGAAGAATGTGCTTGACTTCTACTATCCCAAGTTCTCAGTCTTTCAATTGAACTTTTAACGCTTGCAGATAGTGGTTTTCCTGTTGCATCTTTATTTGCAGCACCGATCACTGTAGACAATCCCATATCGTGCATTGTCAATGATGTGCTGCAGCTCCTGTTCTGGCTTTTACCCCTTCATCGTTTGAGAATGAACGCCATTCTGCACCTGTATCTAAAATTTTATCTGTAATTACTAAACCACATTTACTGCAACATAATTCTCCCGTGTTTTGATCCGTGACCATTTTTTTATCTCCGCAAGATGGGCATTTTGGAGCACTCATCATTGTATTTTTAAGCATAATGTTAACAATTATCAAAATACCTTATTATCCATTTTACCAAATGTCTGAAGGTTAATTGTGTGTAGGTTGAGCTAACTCTTGTTCTACTATTATAGAATATGATCTGTTTTTTGAATTTAGGCCTTAGCAAACAATATGCATATGATGGTGTAA
>CALNZF010000101.1:0-4167 GCA_942490965.1 uncultured Nitrosopumilaceae archaeon
ATTACAATCTCTTGTTGAATATCACGTTCCCTCAAAGAATCCAAATTGGGGTGATTGTGATCCTGGAACTGGCATGAAGTTGGCAGACTGCGGTGTCGCACAAATCTTTGATTTCACTATTGATGGTGAAAAAATTTGGTTTACTGAATGGGCAGAAAATAATATCGGAGTTGTTGACACGACCATTCCACTACCTTTGGAAATACAGTTAGAATCAAATTCTTTAACAATCGCACCTGGAGATTCAAAACCAATTGACTTTGTTGTGTCTTCACTATCTCAAAAAGATCTACTTGGTGTTTCATTAATTTTATCTTCAACTCATGATTTCCTAAATATTGAATTAATCCACATCCCTGAAACATTTCAGCTAGATTCCGACGCACCACGTCCAATTTCAATTATTGTCCATGCTTCTGAAGATGCTATGTCTGGTACATACAAAATTTTACTTGGTGCACAATTACCTGATGTAGCAGTTAGCAAATACGTAACAGTGACAATAGAGTGATACCTGATTTAGATTCTCAAATTGGAATTTTAGTTTACAGTACAAAATTTTCTGGCATAGGGGGAAAAATTAGAGTTGAACCTGAAGATTTTCAAGTTAGTGAATTGATCTCTGATAAATCTAAAAAATCCATCAATGACGAAAATGGGTATGCTGTGTATAAGTTAAAAAAGAAAAAAATTGATACTAATCATGCACTATCTGGAATTTTTAGAAAGAAAGGTATCCGATTAAAATCTCTTGGATTAAAAGACGCATCAGCCGTTACAGAACAATTTGTATGTGCTGGAAATAAAGGACGAGCAATAGAGAATTTTTCAAGCGATAAATATTCTTTAGAGCATCTGGGTTTTGTAAAAAAACCTCTTTCAAAAAAAGATATGATTGGAAATCATTTTAAATTAAAAATTTCTGATTGCCAAAATAATTTAGAATCTTTTACCGAATATGACAAAATTCTCAATTTCTATGGATATCAGAGATTTGGTTCACAAAGACCAGTCACACATCTTATCGGTAAGGCCCTTTTACAACAAGATTTTGACAAAACCATTGATTTGATTTTATCATTTACATCTCCTTACGACTCTGAAGAAAATACTGAAATTCGTCAAAAACTATCTGATAAGGCAAATTACCGGCAATATTTCGACAAAGTTCCGACTCAGATGGATATTGAAAGAATTGTTTTAAAAGAAATGATTGAACATGGAGAACCAATCCGTGCAATCCGTGCAATTCCTGTTTCGTTAAGACGATTTTATGTTCAAGCGTATCAATCTTTTATTTTTAATCAATCACTGAGTGCTGCATTTTTAGACGGTGAGAATCTTTTTGAAGCTCAATCAGGAGATGTCTGCTTTGATTATCATGGTATAATTGGAAAATATGTAAAGGGCATGGATCAGAATTTGGCCATGCCTTTTGTTGGTTATTCGTATTACAAAAAAACACGATTTGATTTTCAAATTTCAAAAATTCTAGAACAAGAAGAAGTTACACCGAAAGATTTCTTCATTAAAGAAATGCAAGAAGTAAGTAGTGAAGGTGGTTTTAGACAAGCAGCAATACACTGTTCTGATTATTCTGCACATGATAATATTGTAGAGTTTTCATTATCTCGAGGATCTTTTGCAACAATTTTGTTAAGAGAAATAATGAAACCACAAGATCCAATGATTGCTGGTTTTTAAGATCTGTTTTAGAAAATAATTTCTTAGATGTCTTTAAGTTAGTGCATTTTTAACAAAACATGGTTTAGATGGAAAAAGCATACATGTTGATTAGTTGTGAAATTGGGGAAGAACAATCTCTTTATTCTCAATTGAAAGAAATTCCTGAAATCAAAAGTTGTTTGATCACATATGGCAGTTATGATATTGTGGCTGAATTTGTTACTGAATCTGCTTCTCAAATCAATGCAATAATCACATCCAAAATTAGAAAATTACCTCACATTAAAAGTACAATCACTCTTAGTGTTACAAATTAATTTTTCTTGAGAGTTACAAATCCTATACCTAAAATGATGAATCCTATAATTATTATTTCCAAGCCATAGTTGACCCATTCTGGATTTGAATACATGAATGATGATTCTGGTCCTACAATGGATTTGCCTTGCAAGTGAAAAATCAAACCAAATATTCCGACAATAATGCCTGCAATTATTAGAGTTCTTCCTCCTTTCATGCTCTTTTTTCTTGGTTCTACTAAAAAAGGGTAAACAGAATTGATAGTTTGACCAAATGATTTTCGGATTTGGTTTTTAATTATTTTCTTTTGAATAGATAAAATGTCTAATTGGAATGATTACCAAGAATCCGGTTCTCATAGTCATATGGGTCTGATCCTATTTGCCGCCTCAGCTTCTCTTGCTATCCTATTATTTCTAATCTTTCATCCTCAAATTGAGACAATTAACAAAGAGTCTCCAATCCTTATCAATATCATGTTTTTTTCCTGCTATGGCTGTAGGATTTCTTTATGGAATTAGAATTACTGAGAGAGCTGTAAAACCATCTGAAATCCGTAGCCCTGTCAAAAGATCAATTGTCAAGATATTCTTGTTCTTTTTTGTCATTGGTGGTATGTTTAGCTCTGTAAATTTTGCAATTAATGGTGGTAGTATAATGCCTGATGTTGATCTACTGGAAGATGGGTTATTGCCTTGGATGAATAACTTCATTACTGCCAACGGAGGTGCAACTTTTTTGATTATCACAAGTATTGGTTTGATGGCATCCGCAACTAAAAGAATTGTTGGAATGAATACTGGGGTTGTAAATAGAATAGTTACATTTGTTGGAACATTTGTATTCTTTACAATGCTTGTTTTGAGTTTTACAAAATCTGATCCGACTTCTTCTGGAGTTTTCTTGTATACCTTTTATCAAGCTGGAATTGTTGGCGGTGCATTTTTTGCAATGAATCGTCTTACTAAAAATCAAAACATGCTGGAAGATTTTACAAACGGATACTAGATTATTTCCACTTTGACGGATCTACATAAATTCCTGATGCTTCGTTATTGATCCTCTCTCTGTATTTCACACAATCTTCTGCTACAAAATCATTTGATTTACATTCGTTAAAATGCGCAGTATTGTCTCTTGCAATGTTATCTGAAAATAATACGTCATCTGCTGTAAATAATGCAATTAGACCTATTGCTGCTAAACTGCCTGCCACTAAAATCATTGAATATCCAACTTTGGCATAATTGTGAGGATCTTTCATTTACGAGAAATCTATAACTCTTGAATTTAATCTTTTCAAGTTGAGATTTTGCGATCTAATCAATGACACTAGGGATTTTTTTGGGAAAAGAAGAAAAGAAAGTACTCAAAAATACCTTCATTGAGCATCCAAATTCTTCAATACGAGTTTCTTGGACCTATTCCTCTTGAAGAATGGGGACCTCCGATGGAAAAACTAGTCTATCTGATTCTCTCAAAAGAGAAGGACAAATTCAATATTGTCTATGTGGGTGACTGTGAAAAGACTGATGATGAGTCATTTTTTGTCCAACATTCTCAATACAAATGCTGGATTGAACATTCAGGCTCTGAAAAATCACTGCATTTGGCAATCTTGCCCCTTTTCGAATCTAGTCCAGAGCGTAGAAAAAATATCTTCGCCAAGATAATTGCTAATTACAAACCATTTTGTAATTCTGCAGATATTCCGCAATCAAAACCTGATTACGTGGTACGGAAATCTGAGGCTCCAAAACTTGAATCAGAAAAAGTTCTCTGTCTTTGTTGCGGCGCTGAAATGAAACCTGAAAAAACTCTTGAAAAATCTACGCTTTTTAGATGCACAGGCTGTGGATTGAGTGACACTAGGATGAATTGTTGACTTTGTTTTGAACATCAAACAATTGCAGAGTTAACAAATCTATGGCCTTTTTCAAATGTTGAAATTCATTTATGGAATGCATTTGACCTTCTATCAACGCTCTTTGGACCTTGATTGAATTTTTTTGAAAATCATCTGATGCAACAATCTCCATGGCGTTAAGTTTTGACAATAAATTATCTAAATCTTTAATCATTTCATCTGATGGCTTGTGCTTGTCCATGTTTTTATGAAATTATTTTGATATATGAATCGTTACAAAAGATCCTCATCAATTTCTTGAATGGGATCTAAAT
>CALNZF010000102.1:0-10502 GCA_942490965.1 uncultured Nitrosopumilaceae archaeon
GACTTCCTTGGCGGTGAAAGACAGGCTTTAGGCAGTGACGATCCTATTATCCAAGGAGTAATTCTGTCAATGTTTGCTGTTTCTGGATTTGGCATTCTGCTTAATTTGTTTAATGCTGGAGTTAGAAAAAAAATGGTTGATCAAGTAAAGTTAAAACGAATTATGAAAGAAACTCGGGGTTGGCAAAAAGAAAGAATGGCTGCAATGAGAGCCAAAGATCAAGCCAAGATTGCTGAACTGGGAAAAAAATCATCTTACATGAACAAAATGTCCATGGAGATGATGCAAATGAATATGAGGCCTATGATGATTACTTTTGTTCCATTGATACTGATATTCTATCTTGTATTGCCACAACTATTTTCTTATACTGTAGCTTTTTCACCAATTCCTCTAAATGTACTCCCTGGAGATATGTTTCAGTTAACGTGTACTGCAGCACAAGCACTTGAAGAAGGACATCATTGTTTTGGTAAAGAAAATGCTCTGTACCTTTGGGCTTGGTATTTCCTTTCATCTATTGCATTTAGTGGAATTATCATGAGACTCACAAAAACATCTATGGATCTTAGTTGACAAAATCTATTGTTATTTCTGGTCCTCCTGCAGTAGGAAAAACAACTGTTGCTAAAGGATTAGCAGAAGAGTTTGAATTAAAATATCTTAGTGGTGGGGATGTTCTAAAGGAGATGGCAAGCGAACATGGATTTGATTCTAAAGGGGATGATTGGTGGGATACTGAAGACGGAATGAAATTTCTTAATCAACGTGAACAAAATTCTGAATTTGATAAAAAATTAGATGAAAAACTCATTTCTCTTTTCAATCAAGGTGGGATGGTGATTACCAGCTACACTCTGCCTTGGCTAATTAAAGATGGAATCCGAATTTGGCTGGAGGGATCTCATGAAAGCAGTACTAAAAGAATGCAGACCCGAGACAATATGGGTCTTGATGATGCTTATGAAATAACAAAAGAAAGATTTGATAAGAATAAAGCATTGTACAAAAAACTATATGATTTTGATTTTGGTGATGACCAATCTGTATTTGATTTAATTATAAATACGGATAATTTAACAGCACAACAAGTAATTGACGTTGCTAAAGAAACTGTGAGAAAATTGCTATGACGCTAAAACAACTTGAAAACCTTGTAGAAATTGATCAGGATATCACTGATGATGCATATGGGACATATTATGATAAAAGAACAATCGAACAATTGTTGAACTACGGACTTATAATTTTGGATAAACCTCCTGGCCCTACAAGCCATGAAACTGTTGCATGGACAAAACGTCTCTTGAAACTTCCAAAAATTGGTCATAGTGGTACATTAGATCCCCAGGTGTCCGGAGTTTTACCTTTAGGTCTAGGCGAGGCAACTAAAGCATTGGGTGTTTTACTATACGGTCCAAAAGAATACCATGCTTTAGGAAGAGTTCACTCTCTTCCATCAAAGGAAAAACTCAATGAAATTGTTGAAATGTTTAGGGGAGAAATTTTCCAAAAACCTCCACAACGTTCAGCTGTTCTTAGACAAACCCGAACTAGAACCATATATGAGTTTGAAGTTTTAGAACAAAAAGAAAGATTACTCTTAACTAGAATTTTATGCGAAGCTGGAACATACATTAGAAAACTTTACTATGATATTGGAGAAATTTTGGGACCCGGCGCAACTATGATTGAACTTAGACGAACCAGGGTTGACCAATTTTATGAACGTGATGGCTTGGTCACCTTGCATGAGCTAGCAGATGCATTTGCACGGTGGGAAGAGACAAAAGATGATGCCAAACTTATGACTATGATTAAACCTGTAGAATTTGCCCTTAGTGAATTAAAATCAGTGGTAATTCGAGATTCAGCAGTTGATGCAATGTGTCATGGGGCACAATTAGCAATACCTGGAGTATTACAAATTTCTCAAAATCTCAAAAAGGGTGACATTGTTGGAGTTTATACACAAAAAGGAGAAGCTGTAGCATTAGCAGAAGCAACAATGTCTGAGGAAGAAATTCAAGATGCTGCAAAAGGGTATGCATTTGAAACAAAAAGAATCATTATGGCTCCAAATACTTATCCTAAAAAATGGCGAACAAAGCCCACTCCTCCAAAGGATTAAAAAATCAAGAATTATTTTAAAAGAAATTGCTAGCAAAAAGCCTTGTACTCTTTATTGGAATTGGTGTAATAACAGGACTTGGATTTGGGGTTTATTTGATTGATGTCAAAAATACCAGCCAATTAGTTTTTGTCGAAGGTTCTTCTATTTCTATAGTTACTGAAAAATCTGATTTTAAAAAAGGTGAAGAGATTGAAATTAGAATTGTAAATTCTGGAACTGTTCCACTAACATTCTCTGATACATCATACGGTCTTCGAATAACGGGACTATCTGGAATGTTGATATATGCTCCGATATCTGCACAGGCAGTATCTAGTTTAGAATCTGGTGGTGAAATTACTTTTTCATGGAATCAAATAAAGAATGATGGTGATGCATCTTTAGAAGGTCTTTACAAAATATCTGCCAAGGCAATTGATGATGAAGGAAATGATGTAGAAAAATCAACAACTATTACAATTTGGAAATAGTTTCTAAGTAACATAATTTATAATCACATTTTACAGAACATAAATGTCGCAAGACTTGTGCCGGGGTCGCCTAGCCTGGTAGGGCGCGCGCCTGGAAATTGTTTAACCATAAAGCGCGTTCTCGCAAGGGAACGGGAGTTCAAATCTCCCTCCCGGCGCCATTTTTAATTTTAGATTTGAATTTTATATGCACTACTATTCTATTAATCGTTGAATGCTTTGGAATCTTCTGAAATTTCTTCATCTGAATGGATATCTATTAACCAGTTTCTTCATGAGATAAAATTAATTAACTCTACATGTGTGTCTGTCTATTATCCTTATGGCAAGGGACATGAAATTATTTCTTTACTAGATGAAAATCATAGAACTGCTACCATTGAAAGAATTGAATCTAAAATTCAAAAAAGAATTCTGGAACTTAGAAAAGATCCTTCATCCGTTGGAAAATTCGTACAAACTCTTTGTATTTTTGGTTGGATAAACAATGACAAAATAACAATTAAAGAAATTGGAACTTCAAAAAAACTTCCTTACATCTACATGGTAAGCAAAAAGCCATACATTAAACCGTTTAACGATGTCCTAAAAACAAACTATGATGTTTTACTGGTGACCCTTGATCAAAAAACTGCAAGAATACAAAAATTTCATGGCAGCCAAATACTACAAGAATCTAATCTGAAAATTGATTTGCAGGGCAGGCATAGAAAAGGTGGACAAAGCCAAGGGAGATTTTTGAGGGCAAGACAAACAAAAATCCATGTCTTCTTTAAAAAAATTGCAAATAAAATCAAAACAATGGATTTGGATTCTGAATTAATTTTATTGGGTGGGATAGGTCCAGCTAAAACAGAGTTTTACCATGAACTTGATTCAGAATTAATAAAAAAATGCAGATTTGTAGAACATCTATCTTTTTCAACTTCTATTAAAGAAATCCATGAAATAATCATTCATCATTTGTATCGGCATAGGAGGAAACGTGTGGTGGAACTGCTTGAAAAATATGAAAAATTATTCAAGGATGGGTTAACTGCTAAAAGAAATAATGTAATTTACAAGGCATTGGAAATGGGTGCTGTGGATACCTTAATTGTATCTGCAAACTATCATACAAATTCACAATTTAAAAAAATCATTAAAATGCTTGAGATTGCAAAAAACACTTCCTCTAAAATAGAATTTGCAATCTCTCCAAATGTAATTAAAAAACTAGATCTTGATAATTCTGTTTTAGCAATTCTTAGATATAAAATAAAATAATTTTTATCTGTTCTCTGGACTTGATTTACTTGATTTTTTCTATAATTTCATTGAATCTCCATGGACCACATTGCGTATCTAGATCTTCACTGACAAGTAATCCTGATTCATTAAGACGACTAACAATGTGTGCTGAAAATGGTAGTGCCCCTGTAGCTCCTGGTGAATTGTAGTTTAAAATATGAAACGACATGTCATCTTCTACTTGAATTACGTCTGGTGCAAATTTCCCATTTTCATCAATAATTGATGATCTTATTCCTGCGGTACCTTTTTGAGTTATTTTGCTTGCATCTATTTTTGGCAAGAATTTTTTTACTCTGTCAACCATTGCAGTTTTTGACATTGATGATTGTATTTCATTCATTGCGAGTTCTTGAAATTGTTTATCAAAAATTGCTTTTCTTGCACCAGAACCTAACATTTCTAGAATTTTTGGAATGAATTCTTTGATATTTTCTGATTTACTATATCCGTAAGGACTAAAAACTGGAACTGCATTTGGCCCAATTTCACAACTACCGTCAACTCTGAGAATCCAATGAGGATCTAAGAATGGGTATTCTGGAAATTCGGGAACAGAATACACGCTAGATTTTGTAAGATTATTGTATTGGTTAGGAACTTTCCAATATTCTCCTCTAAAATGCACATCTGTAAATTTTTTTGCCACTCCAACATCATGTGCAATGTTTACTGCTTCTCCTCCTGCAGCATTGATTAGAAATTTTGCATAAATTTCATGTTCATCATTTAATGTGATTTCCCATCTGCCTTTTTCTTTTCTTATTTTTGTAACTCTTGTATCTAACAAAAATGTCGTACCGTTTTCTTTACTATCTTTCATTATTGAATTTGTAAATAAAGCATAATCTGTTGATGCATCTTTGTAAACACATAATGCAGATTCACACTTTATTTCTGGCTCTATTTTTTTTAATTCTTCCTTGTTCAATAATTCAATATCTGTATCTTCTAAACCGTTTTGTTTTCCCCATTTGAGATATTTCTCAAGAACATTGATTCCTTTTTGATCTAAAGCAACTTCGATAACTCCATCTTTTTTAAACGGCAAATTTTTTAATTTTGCATACACTTCCCACATTTCATAACCTAAAAAAGCTGATTTTGCAAACAATTTTTTCTTTTCAGGATTGTATAGATATGGGGCATGAACTTTTCCGGTATTTCTTCCACTTGTATGAAACGCAACTGTATGAGCTTGTTCTACAACTGCTATTTTTTTGGATTTGTTTAGAAACGATAAAAAATATGATATCGATGTTCCAAGAATACCTCCACCAATAACTATTATATCAAAATTATGTGCCAATAACTTTCAATCTGAATTTAATTTAGCTGATAATAAATTGAATCTATGACAATCAAGATTAATATCTGATAAAATGCTAAACCAGACCATGTTACCTGATAAATGCTCAGTAATGGAAGATGGAAAACAATGCGTAAATCCTCCTGAATTCATTGTGTCAATTATTTCAGGAAATGATGAATATATGGTAGGTGTAGCATGTCAAAAACACCAACACATCGTTTCAGGTAAAATAAGCATTTTACAAAATGAGGGCAAAATACATGAGGGAAAAATTAGTTTCTCACCTGTAAAAGCAATTGGAACTGATTGTGTGCATGGCGATACTGACGATTTTGTTCAAATTGAAATGAATCGTTCAAAAAATTGAAATAATTACCTTTTCAACAATCATTGTTGCTTTTAGAATTATTATCTGATTTGGTAAAAATTGATGATGTTTTATTCATCATAAAAAATAACGGTGCCACTAGTGAGATTAGAAGTAATTCTCTTAATATTCGACAAAAAGACAAATGGATCACTATTGGTGAAAATGACGGCCCAGCACATATGCATGTCAATTCAGAATTGATAAAACGTGCAGAATTTACTCAAGAAGAAAAACCTGAAAAAATTAGTTTTAGCGTTAGATTTTTTGATGAAAATAATGAACGTGTTCTTGCAGCTTTTTTTACAAAAATGTATGATACATCTAAACAATTGGTTGTTGAAAGAAAAAAACTCTATGATCTATTAAACCAAAAATTTACTTCAAAAATTCAATTTTAAAAAAAACCTTGTCTGAAGAAGACAAGAAATAAAAATACTATTCTTTAGATTCTTTTTCCTTCTTCTCTTTTTCAGACTGTAGTTTAGCTAATTCTAATTCTTCGTTTGTATGTTTGAATTTTTTCAATGTAATTTTAGACCACAAATTAGATATAAAAACCGCACAATTTATGGGATTCAAACCCATGCGTGAAAGTTAGTATCCTACCGAAAATGTTGGTTTTCTTCCATTAATCCCTAAATTCAAATTTTTTACAGTGATCTCTGCCATTTTGATTCTTGTTTCTTTAGTTGAACTTCCTATATGTGGGGCAAGTACGATGTTTGGTAATTTCATTAATGGATGACTTTTTTTAATTGGTTCTTTATCAAATACATCCAAGCCTGCACCTGAGATGATTTTTTTCTTTAATGCAATGGCGAGATCTTTCTCATTTACCACTTTTCCCCTTGACGTGTTGATTAAAAATGATGTTTTCTTCATTTTTTTAAAAATTCCCATGTTAAACAATTTGTCTGTCTCTTTTGTATGTGGAACATGTATTGAAAGAAAATCGCTTTCAGTGATTAGCTTTTCAAATGAAACATATTTTGCATCCAATGCTTTTTCTTTAGATTTTGCAACTGGATTTCTATTATGGTATATAATTTTCATATCAAATGCTTTTGCTCTTTTAGCAAGTGTACTGCCGATTCTACCTAAACCTAAAATTCCAATTGTTTTTCCTTGAAGATCTACTCCTACATAATCAAATGCACCGTAGATTTCTTTCCATTTCCCTTCTCTGATAATTCTGTCTCCTTCAGTAACTCTTCTGGCAATATCTAACAATAATGAAAATGCCATATCTGCTGTTGCGTCAGTTAACACTTCTGGAGTAAAACCCACACGAATTTTCTTTTTTTTGGCATGTTCAATATCAATGTGATCAAAACCAACACTATACGTACTAATGACTTTGAGGTTTCTACCTTTTTCAATTAATTCTTTATCGATGTTATCATATGGGAAACAAATTAGTCCGTCTATCTCTTTAATCTTTGATCGCAATTTTGTTTGTGGAATGGGAATTTTTCCTGAATGAATTTCAATCTGATATTTTCCCCTTAACTCTTTTAGTGCAAAGTCGTGTAAAGTTCTTGTAAGAAAGACTTTCTTTTTCATCAATCTTGATATTCATCTCAAACCATTTATACGATTTCTTTCTAATTCTTCTATGGCTTCTAAAGTTGAAGAGGAAGAATTTGCTATTTGTGTAGAATGTGGAAATTCTATTGAAAAATGTGTTTGTGTGTGTCCTTATTGTGGTGAACGTGATAAATGTGAATGTGCATTGTTTGATGCAGCCACCGGAGGTTAGAAGAAATGAACCCTCTTACTATTAAAATTCAGGAATTCTGTGAATAATCGTGAACACTCTTGATTTTACCTGGCTAATTGGAGGTCCGCAAGGTAGTGGTGTTGAATCTGCGGCAAATATTTTCTCAAAAGTGTGTGCTGAAATGGGATATCAGATATTTGGTAAACGTGAATTTTACTCAAATATCAAAGGAGAACATAGTTACTTTACAGTCCGTGTTGCTGATAAAAAAATTAACTCAAACGTTAATGATGTAAATCTCATGGCATCATTTGATGCTGAAACCCTCTTTCGTCATTATGATGAGGTAATCTCTGGTGGAGGAATAATTTATGATTCTGATTTGGAGGAAATTAAAACAGATGCTGTACATACACTTGATGCCCCATTCAAAAAAAGATTACATAAAGAATTAGAATCTAAAAATAAACCCTTTACCATTGCTGGTGTTTTGGAAATTGCAAAAGATAAAGGCGTTAAACTATTTCCAATATCTTTTAAATCCATTCTTGAAACTCTTTCTGAGGAAACTGAGAATCCTCGCTTGAGGGGATTGGTTAGAATGTATAATGTAATTGGAGTCTCTTTGTCTTTGGGATTAGTTAACATGCCCCCTGATTCATTACAAAAAACTATTGAATCTATTTTTTCAAAAAAACCTGAAATTGCAAAAATAAATCAGCAAACTGCAAATTATTCTTACAATTATGCAACTGCAAAATTTGAAAACTTTGATCATGTTTTATCTGGAACAGAAAAAGAACCGGGAACCATGCTGGTGCAAGGTTTTCAGGGAACTGCTCTGGGAAAAATGGCATGCGGTTGTAGATTTCAACCTTATTATCCAATTACTCCTGCATCTGATGAATCTGTTTTTCTTGAATCAAATGAAATTTTAGAAATTATTGATGATAGACCTGGTTCTACTGCTGTAATTCAAACAGAAGATGAAATCAGTGCAATGGGTATGACTATTGGTGGCGCGTTAACTGGAACTCGTTCGGCAACTTGTACGTCTGGTCCTGGATTTGCATTGATGACTGAAATGTTGGGTTGGGCAGGAATGAATGAGGTGCCAATTGTAATTACTAATTATCAAAGGAGTGGCCCATCTACCGGTCTTCCAACACGACATGGACAGGATGATTTACTTTTTGCAGTGCATGCTGGACATGGTGATTTTCCAAAAATCGTTTATGCTTCTGGAGACATTGAAGAGAGTTTCTATGATACTGGAAATTGTTTTAACTATACGGATATTTTT
Source organism: uncultured Nitrosopumilaceae archaeon (assembly GCA_942490965.1). Taxonomy (GTDB): domain Archaea; phylum Thermoproteota; class Nitrososphaeria; order Nitrososphaerales; family Nitrosopumilaceae; genus Nitrosopumilus. The sequence goes on from CALNZF010000102.1 coordinate 8,600, forward strand.
CAAGTTCCACTGATTCATCTTATGGATAAATTCCATGCAAGTTCTGTCATTACATGTAAGAGATTTGATCCACAAAAGATCTCCATCAATAGAGGAAAACTCTTAGAAAAAGTAGATGATGGGTATAGGCGATTTGAATTTACAGATGATGGTATATCCCCTCGTTCAAGATTAGGCATGGATAATGGAATTTTTTGGAATACTGGAGATGAATCTGATGAAACTGGTCATATTACTGAGGATCCAATTTTACGTGTGAAAATGATGGATAAGAGAATGTCTCGTTTAGATTTAATTCTAAAAGAGATTCCTGATGATGAACAAGTAAAATCATTTGGTGTTGAAGAGTACACTATAGTCTCTTGGGGTTCTGCAAAAGGCCCTATACTTGATGCACTAGATATGCTCAAAAAAGAAGGAATTTCTATAGGATTCATTCAACTAAAATTATTACATCCATTTCCAGGCGATTACGTTAATTCCTTGTTAAAAGATGCAAAGACGATTATTGATATTGAAGCAAACTATTCTGGACAATTAGGAAAACTTTTCAAGCAAAACACTGGACGTGAAATTGATTACTTTATCTTAAAATACTCTGGGCGAGCTATGACTTGTACTGAAGTTTATGATTCACTTAAGAAAATTATTCAGAACAAAGCGGACAAACGGGAGGTTCTAATGCATGGCGCTTAAACTTGCAGATTACAAAACAGATGTTCATAATGATTGGTGTCCTGGATGTGGAGACTTTGGAATAGTGAACGCAATTCAGATGGCTTTGGCAGAAATGGGTATTGAGCGAGATAAAGCTGTAATGTTCTCTGGAATCGGATGTTCTGGTAAAACTTCTCATTTCATCAATACCTATGGTGTCCACACATTACATGGAAGAGTTTTGACATTTGCACAAGGTGCAAAGATTGCAAATCCTGATCTGACTGTTGTTGCAGTAGGCGGTGACGGTGACGGTTTAGGAATAGGTGCTGGACATTTTGTTGCAGCTGGCAGACGAAATGTGGATATGACTTACATTATTTTTGATAATGGAGTATATGGTTTGACAAAAGGTCAGGCATCTCCTACTTTGAAACTTGGTGAAAAAACAAAATCGTTGCCTTCCCCAAATACAAATTCTAATGTTAATCCGATAGGGTTGGCAATTGCAAGTGGATTTACATTTGTAGCTCGTGGATATTCTTATGATGTTAGACATCTCAAGGATCTGATTGTTCAGGCGGTAAATCACAAAGGTCTTTCATTTCTTGATGTATTACAACCATGTCCAACTTACAATGATCTTAATACTCGAGATTGGTATGCAGGAGCTGATTTAGTTGATGAGGCTCAAAAAAGACATTCCAGAATTTACAAACTAGAAGAACAAGGATATGAGCCACTGGTTCATTATGATTCTGAAGTTGAAATTAATGAGAAATTATCTCAAGCATTGATAAAATCACTTGAATGGGGAAACAAAATACCTACAGGTGTTTTTTACAAAAATGAACTCATCTCCCCATACACTCAAAGAATAAAAGATAAGATTCCAAACTATTTAGAAAATCCGCCTGCAAAACAAAATATTTCAAAAAATGGCTATTCTAATACTGATATTTCCAAACTATTGGATTCTTTGGAAGTATAGATTTTACCTTGAACCTAAGAAGTTATAGGCAAGTTTCTTAGAATGATATTTTGCATTTGAATATTAATGAAGCAAATAAAATATTTAGAAAATCTATCATAAAGGGTTTCTTTGAACCCCAACTGGTTAATCTAGATTTCAAAAAATCACCTGTTAAACATCCATTTATCAACGATGATGGTCTTATGCAATCTGACTTGCTACATGTGTTCTTTGATGTAGAAACTGGTTCTGATTATCCTGATGGTGATGAAT
>CALNZF010000103.1:0-3252 GCA_942490965.1 uncultured Nitrosopumilaceae archaeon
GCAAGTTTATCTTTTAATTTGTCCATTTCATTTAGTGCTTGTCTCAAATTTCTATCTGCAGAAGAATGTGCTTGACTTCTACTATCCCAAGTTCTCAGTCTTTCAATTGAACTTTTAACGCTTGCAGATAGTGGTTTTCCTGTTGCATCTTTATTTGCAGCACCGATCACTGTAGACAATCCCATATCGTGCATTGTCAATGATGTGCCAGCTCCTGTTCTGGCTTTACTCCCTTCATCGTTTGAGAATGAACGCCATTCAGCACCTGTATCTAAAATTTTATCTGTAATTACTAAACCACATTTACTGCAACATAATTCTCCCGTGTTTTGATCCGTGACCATTTTTTTATCTCCGCAAGATGGGCATTTTGGAGCACTCATCATTGTATTTTTAAGCATAATGTTAACAATTATCAAAATACCTTATTATCCATTTTACCAAATGTCTGAAGGTTAATTGTGTGTAGGTTGAGCTAACTCTTGTTCTACTATTATAGAATATGATCTGTTTTTTGAATTTAGCTTAGCAAACAATATGCATATGATGGTGTAAATGACGGATACATTATGTTGCTTTTTTCACTAACATGAGTCAATCCAACAGTGTGACCTAACTCATGAGTCATAATTGTTTCAACACTATTTACATCGTATAATTGAAAACTACCGTCGCAATTATAATCTCCTAATGTGACTTCTACCACTCCTTTTCCTAAATGTGCATGTCCTAACACTCCGTCTCCTATATTGCGAACTACCCATGTCACCCAAACATTTGCTTCATGTTTGAAATTGGTCACTTCAAATTTTATTTTTGCACTCTGATCGGATGTTGTCAATTCTTGTTTTTCCCAAAAATTAAAAGAATTTTTTAGTGTACTTACATGATCTAGCGGAAGCCCAGTTGGTTGTTCGTTAATGTATACTTTGTAATTAATTATGTAGACTCCATCTTCAATTTGATAAGTTGGGTCTGGAAATTTTCCCGAAGCTTGCTTTACTTCTTCTTCAAAATTCCATTTGATATAATCTCTGAGGAATTTTTTTATGACATCTTGACTTGGATTGGGAAATTCTATGTATCTTTTCTCTTTTGAAATATTATTTGAAATGTTTCTGAGATATTTTTCAAACAAGTAAAATTCATGATCTAATTCTTCTTGAGATTTTTGAGGCTGATTTTCAATATTGATTTCGATTATTCCATTTTCAATTAGATATTGAATGCCTGACACAAATGCCTCATCATCTAATTGTTTGTCTGCCCACCACCCTGCATTGTTTTTTACCCAATCTGGAATTTTTTCATTTGATTGATTAATCTTATCTACTGGTGGAATTTTGATGATTTTATTTTCTATTAAATATTTCAAGGCTGAATTGAACTCTGATTTTTCAATAATTCCTTCTGACCACCATTTTGCAATTGGTCTCACCCAATCTGGAATTGACGTTATTTCCGTTGTTTTTACTTGTTCGGGTTTTTCAGTTGGTGTGTATGGATATTTTGAGATTACTTTGTTGATGAATTTTTTATAGTTATTTATCACAACACTGTCTGGTTTTTCAATTAATGCTTTTTCAAAATATCTGATTGATTCTTGATATTCTCCTAAATTTCCAAAACCTACCCCCATACCTGTTAAAGAAATTACATCGTTTGGTTTGTATTGTAATACTTTGAAAAATTGTTTAAGTGAATTGGGGTGTTCATCAAGATTACTTTGAGCAATCCCCTTCATTTTTAGAGTTGAAATATTATTTGGAGCGATCTCTAATATGCTATCATAGATTGTAACAGCTTCTTTGTATTCTCCATTAACAAAATGCTCTTTAGCTAGATTGAACATCACTTCAGGATTATTTTCTGTTTGAGCAAATGCTGATTCACTGACAACTGCTAAACTAAATACAATTACAAATAAAAAATATAATATTTTCATCATTCCTTTTCATATGTTTATTTTGTTTATACTTTATTTCTAAATTATACTTTGTTTAGGCTCATTTTCTCATGAATGTTTTTGGTTGTTTGTATAATTTAGAAAATCTTTAATTCATTAATAATCACGTATTTTGTATTGACGACTATTGGTGCTGGAGAAATTATCTACGATTTACGGAAAAAAATTCAAGAAATCCAGGCAGATTTAAAACAATTGGGGGATCCCATATCTGATATTCCTGAAATGATTGATTCTGCAAATTTATTGCGCTCAAATGAATATCTTCTAAAATTAAATAAAAAGAAAACTGATTTGTTAGATGTTTATGCTCAATATTCTAAAGCCCTCGAAGAATTGCTGTCAACAGTATTTGATATACAAAAAGATCTCAAAGAAATTCTAAAAGAGCAATCTGCTCTAATTTCAAACTCACCAAGAAAACCATTAAAATCAAAATCTAAGAAAAAATAATGCTATTTTGACAAATGAATGATGTCTCCTGCAATAACTTTGTGAATTTTACTGTTGTCTGAGACAATCAGTGCACCATCCTCATCAATTTTTACTGCTTTTCCTTTAATTTTGGCATCTGTTGTATTCAATTCAACATTTTTCCCTATGGTTGATGATCTTAATGTCCATTCTGAAATTATTTTTTTTGTCTGTTTTGCATTAAGGGAATTGTAAATTTTTTCTAATTCTATCAAAAATGTTTGTACTAGTTGAATTGGTTTGATGCCTTGTTTCTGATCACTTAGGGATGACACTCCGTAAAAATTTGGTGTCCCTTTAAGTGATTTTTCAATTTGTTTTGCATTAACATTGAAATTTATCCCAACGCCTAAGACTAAATTTTCGATTCTGTTTGATTCTAATGATGCATCTACTAACATCCCAGCTACTTTCTTACCGTTAATTGTCAAATCATTTGGCCATTTTAATTCTGGTTTAATTGAAAATACTTTCTCAATTGCTATGGATAATGCAAGTGATGCTGCAATTGGAAATAATGTTGTAATTGAAATATCAAATTTTGGATGTAAAATTATTGAAAACCATATGCCTCCTTGAGGTGATAGCCATTTTCTTCCCTCTCTGCCCCGACCTCCTGTTTGTTTTGCTGCTATTATTATTGCTCCGTCATTTATAATATCTTCAGCCATTTTTAATGCTTGATTTTGGGTAGATTCAATCGAATCAAAATAATATGCCTGTCTTCCAATGATTTTTGTTTTTAAATTTGAAGTAATTTCCCAAGGAGTAATAATTCTGAATTTGAAATTAATTTGTATCCTAATTTCTGT
>CALNZF010000104.1:0-5000 GCA_942490965.1 uncultured Nitrosopumilaceae archaeon
TGCAACCATTGGCAAAGTGAAGATTAACATTCATGTCAGAATTTACCAGCAGCATTTACAACGTCCATGCCACGTTCTGCAATATCTTGTGATTCAGATTCTGCAATCATTGGTGCAGATGCAGAAATGGACTCCACAGACTCATCACTTGGAAGAGCAGATAGATTTTTGGCAGATTCTCCAATAGGAGAAATATCACCGTCTAGGGTAAAATCACCTACACGAATAGTTTTGTTTTGAAATTGAGATAATGAAACTAAACCAGAAAAACCAGTTGCAATTCCAAGTCCTGCAACTTTGTAGATATGCTTAAACGAACGAACTAGTAACTTACTTTCTTTTGTTTTTTAGAAAGATTAGGCGGGACAATTACAAAGCTAAATTTTGATGCAGTGTAAATTTTCATATCTTGAGATTTTGAGTTTTTTTCAATTTTAGATATTTTAACAATTCCCAAGTCCTGAAGTTTGATTAAATGGTACTTTACTAGCTGTAGAGAAATGTCTGTTTTTTGAGCGATTTGTGTTGCAGTCAATTCTTCATTAAACAATAATTGTAAAATTTTACGACTAGAGTCATTTGTGAATAACTCCCCAAATGACTTTATTTTTTCATCATCAGTTGCAAGAATCTTGATTTTTTCAGTAAATCCATCATTATTCTCATCATCCATTAGAAAGGATAGTAGGAATCCAGTTTATGTAAGTTGTTTGGTGAAATTGGAATTTCACTAATCCTTTTATCTCAAACTATCAAGCAATAGTAATCGCTAAATTCAATGATTAAAGAAAAGAGAGAAAATGAACCCAAAAACAATAATTCCAATCACAGTAATCATTTCAGTAATAGTTACAGCCGGAATCATGTATTCAGTAGATTTTGAGCAGCAACCACAGATTGTACAAATTCCAGAGCCAGAAATTATCTATGTCGATAAATCAGTGTCAGAATATTTCAAAGGAACAAATGAAATAAAAAAGATATCGTCACAGCAAGAACTACAAAATATTCTGGAAGCATCTTCATCATTTGATCAAGGCTTTGATCCAAGAGTACTCAGAAGTTTTGCAGATGAAGGATTCGATATGGCGATTGCAGAAACCACAGGAGCCCCATCCCCTTCAGTGGAACCAATGCCTGCCGATGGCACATCAAACAAAGTATCAGGAGGAGCAGAGTATTCAGCAACTAATGTTCAGGTACAAAATGTAGACGAGCCAGATTATCTCAAAAACGATTCAAAGTATGTATACATTGTATCACAAAACACACTTTCAATAATTGATGCATATCCTGCAGAATCTGCAGAATTAATTCTCAAAATTGCCCTAGACATCGAATCACAATATATTGAGAACATGTTCCTAAATGAGGACAGACTAGTGATATTTTACAACGGGCAAAGTGACGAGGAGATCATACCACAGTTTGACTTTGTTCCAAGACGCTCTTACAGTTCTGTCACTCATGCACTAATTGTAGATGTGTCAGACAAAGAGAATCCAACCATTCTCAAAGACTATTCGATTGATGGTCACTTTAGAGATGCAAGAATGATTGGGGATTACGCATACTTTGTAACAAACAGCAACGTAGACTATCAGTACCCAAGATTGCCAATAATCATGGAAGACTCGGTCAGAATCATGACTCCAGAAGCATTTTACTTTGATAATGTAGAGCAATTTTCAAACTTTAACACGTTAACTGCAATTAACATTTTTGATGATACAATTAATTCAGAGACATTCCTCATGGGATATACTGGATCATTTTATGTTTCAAAAGACAACTTTTACCTTACTTATCAGCAAAACATGCCATATGGATTTTATGAGAATTCATCAAGAGACAGATTCTTTGATGTAGTTGTACCGCTATTGCCAAAAGATATTCAAGATGAGATCAGATTAATTCAAGATGCATCATGGGAGAATTCATCTGCACAATGGAATGCAATCTCAGAATTAATGCAAAAATCATACAATGAAATGAACAAAAAAGACAAGGAAGTGTTATTTGAAAAAATCAAAAGTGCCTTAAACGAATACGATAGAAAAATCCAGGAAGATGCAAGTAAAACAATTATTCACAAAATATCAATTGATGAAGAAAAAATAGAATATGTTGCAAAGGGCACAGTCCCAGGCAGATTACTTAACCAGTTCTCCATGGATGAAAACGGAGACAGATTCAGAGTTGCAACCACTAGTGAAATTTACACCCAATACGAAGGAACAGTCAGATCAAATGCAGTTTATGTGTTAAATGAAAACTTGGAGATTGTGGGTCAGTTAGAAGAGATTGCACCAGATGAAAGCATCTATTCTGCAAGATTCATGGGAGACAGACTATACTTGGTAACATTCCAACAAATTGACCCATTCTTTGTAATTGATTTGTCATCAGACACACCAAAGATCCTAGGAGAATTGAAGATACCAGGATTTTCCAACTATTTGCACCCATATGATGAGGAGCATGTGATTGGGGTAGGCAGAGACACCAAAGAAATAGACAATGGAAGGGTTCAGCAATTAGGAATCAAAATAGCATTGTTCAATGTTGCAGATGTGAATAATCCAAAGGTCGTAGATGACATAGTTATTGGAGATAGTTCTACTCAATCTGAAGCACTGTACAATCACAAGGCATTTTTCTTTGATAAATCAAGAGGAGTGCTATCAATTCCGATTAGCGGAGATATCAAAAGTCTGGAAGAGAGTTCAAGCAAGATGTTTGCACCAGAATACAATCGCTGGAGTGGATTCTATGTATTTGATTTGGACAAATCAGAGGGAATCAAACTCAAAGGAACAGTCACTCACTCAGATGACAGTTCGCGATACTATGGAATGAATTATGCCAGAACATTTTACATTGATGATGTGTTGTATACTGCATCTAATGATTATCTAAAGATGAATTCATTTGAGGAATTAAAAGAAATAAACTCAATCAAGTTTGAAAATACTGGAAAATTCATAGAATATCTAGATGAACAAATAATGCGTTAGATCATATCAGATGGACTATTGTCGTGTGTCCTCTTCTATCAATTTCAATATCATTCTCAACTTCACTAACTGTCACAGTAAATGAAATCACATCACGTGGTTTTGCATTTTCTGCATAAAGTTTCAAGTTAAGATCAAGCATTTCAAATTCAGTCGTAGGTAAATTTGATTGATCCAAATATGCATCACATGTGGATTCTATTCTAAATCGGTCATCTTTAAAGTGAAAACCAAGCTTCATTTTTCTTCCTTCTCTTCCAGATGCTTTAACACTCACATCAATAATTCCAGGTTTTGTTTCAGTATAGCTTGATTTGTGATTTACAAAAACCCCAATGTCAAAAGGTTTACCAGCAGTGGATTCTGCCATCTTTTGGATTCCATCATTCATAACAACATCAACTGCCTTGATGGATTGTGCAACCTTTGCAATCCATTCATTTGTTCTAGTAATAGTAGCACAGATTTCAGCACGTCTTCGTTTATCTTCATCTTCAGGTAATTTGTAATAGTCAACCCAGGCCTCGTAATCATGAGAGATATCCTCGATAAAATCAATACATGTTCGCTTGTAGTCATCCACATTATCAGTTCTCAGCGAAGCATCATCAGTTCTCATTCCATCATAATCCATAGGCATTGCCATATTCTTAACTAGTGGATGTTCTAAAAAAACCAATCCTGACTGGAATTAATGATTATAATAGGAATTTTTCAGATGACAAATATGATATTTTCAGAAGTGGTCACAGATTTACAATCTGAACTAAAAAAGGATCTAGCACAAATTAGATTTCTATTAAAAAAAAATCCAGCAATGGCATATACACGAATTGTAGAAATCGGGAAAGAGGTTGGAAAAAAATACAACATCAAGTTAATTGTGAACTTTCCAAAACAAGGCAGAATCGAAGAATTTGAAAACTACGGTAAAAGAGATTTGAGTTTGATCATAGATTACGATAGGAAAAGATTTCCAATTGATAGAGAGATCATCAAACAGAAAGCAATTGAAATGCTAGGAGATGTCAAAACAGAAGATGCATACATGTATGAAAATAAAGAAGGCGTAAGAGTATTTACAGATAATTGGAAAATAGACATCTTGCCTCACTCAGTTCACATTTGGACTGACTTTGATGATAAAGTTACAGCATTTTGTGATTGGTTAATGGAAAATGCTTATGAGATGAAAAAGAAAGAATAATTTTCTAAATCAAATACTCTCAAGTTTTTCAATTAATTTTTGAAGCTTCAGTATTTGTTGGTTGAAGTTTTAAAATATATTTACAACAAGCAAGGGCTTTATCTTTTTGTTCCAAAGCTAAATGCACATTGGTTTTAAGAGTCAAAGTCTCAACATCACCATCGTCTAATTCAAATGCTTTTTCAAAATACGGTAATGCCCTTTGTGCATCATCTACAATAAGAAAAGCACTTCCCATGATAAACATAAAATCATGATCATCAGAATATTGTGCTTCTAAATTTTTTCCAAATTCAATAGCCTCGTCATATTCACCATTTTTAAGCAATTTCTTGATATGGCGTTTAGGATGATTGAAAAGACCCACCATGATGATTCATAATTTTTAATAGATAATCACAATTTGAATGTAGACAAATTTAAGAAGATACGCGCATGATTCCTTTTTCAATAAGGAACTGAATTCCACCTACAAATGAATCGTCATCTATTGCACCTTCAGCCCACCATCCAGCATTATTCTTAATCCATGGGGGGATTTCGTTACTTCCACCAGAGGAACCCTGAGAGGTTGGAGGAATTTTCATAATGCCTTCTTTTATCAAAAATTGGATTCCTTGAACGAAAGAACTGTCATCTATTGCACCTTCAGCCCACCATCCAGCATTATTCTTAATCCATGAGGGGATTTTTTGAGGTGCGGGATCCGGAATTATTACAGAGGTGGAACCATCACTGGCAAAAATAGGCACAGAGATTTTTAAATAATCAGATGC
>CALNZF010000105.1:0-7789 GCA_942490965.1 uncultured Nitrosopumilaceae archaeon
CCATGGTGCAGACCCAATCAGATTAGCAATAATTTCATCAGCAGAATTACTCCAAGATGCTGATTTTAACATGGAATCAGTATTTGGAATTCAAAATAAATTAGAATCACTCCTCGATGAATGCTCAAAGGTAAAAGCAGAGAAGATTGGCAATTTGGAGGCTGAAGACAGATGGATTTTATCAAAAACTCAGAGCATGATATCTCAAGTCACAGAAGCAGTAGAGAAGATGAGACTGCGTGAGGCCTTGCATGACATACTATTTTCATTTGAGTCAGATTTGAGCTGGTATCACAAAAGAGCAGATGCCAAAGAGAGGGGAGACATACCTGGAATATTGCATTACATAAATTCAGCACGAGTTGCAATGTTGTCTCCATTTGCACCACACATATCTGAGGAGATGTGGGAAAAACTTGGACATTCAGACATGGTCTCAAAATCAGCATGGCCTGAGTTCTCCAAGGAAAAACTAGATGCCACATCAATTCAATCCGAAGAGTTACTCAAATCAACCATAGATGATATTGCAAATATTCTCAAAGTTACAAAAATTACTCCACAAAAAATTGTACTCTATGTAAATTCAGATGAAACAAAAACCAAAATTTATCGTAAAATGTTGAGCATTATGGTTGGAGGTCAAAACAACATGGGAGTTGTAATGAAGGAACTAATTGCAGATCCTGAAACAACTGATGCCAAAAAGATGCCAGACTATGTACAAAAGACAATCAAGGATTTGCATTCAGAGTCTGAAGAAATTAAATCCATGAAGCTTGAATCTGAAAACTTTGATGAGAAAGAATTCTTAAAATCAGAACTGGTCAGTATTGGTAAAAAGGAATTTGGAGTAGACATTACAGTATATTCAGAATCAGATAGTGACATTTATGATCCAAAGGGAAAAGCAAGACATGCAAGACCATTCAAGCCAGCAATTTTAATTGAATAGAATTAGTCCGAATTTTATTTGAAAATAAAAATTTAAACCAAAGAAATAGTTACCCTTGAGAGAACTAATTTTTCCCAAGTGCGTGTCGACAAAAAAAATAGTTCTTTAATAACAAATTGAATCTTTTCAAAAAAATGCAGTCATAAAATTACAATTAGAAAAACAAAATCTATTTCTCTTTATTCAAGAGTTGAATTATCTCAGTATTGCTCTTCATCCAGGTCTTCAAATATGCATAAAACAAATTCTCCAAGTCATCTACCAATCCCTCTAGTCGCGGATCAGCCCGGATATCAGATAGTTGCTCATCAAGATTCTCTAAAATTACCTTCAACCCTTGATTTGATATCTCTAGTTTCTTGATTGCCTCATCTACAGCCATAAAATATCATAAAATAAACTAGATAATAAATCAAATTCTTCAAAAATATTACATTTTAGAAATGGTTCTCAAAAAAGATCTCATTTAAGGGCAACTGACCTCCGCGTTCTGCTGCATCTTCTAATCTTTTACCGACCACTACCATCATGACAATCATGTGGTCTTTTGGCAAATTGATAATCTCTGCCAATTCATCATACTCAAAGCCAACCATAGGGCAAGAATCAAGACCCATCTGTCTGGCTGCAAGCATTATTGTCTGGGCTGCAAATCCGCAAGAACGCATTGCTTCATCTCGTTGATTCTCAGGATGGCCCTCATATTTTCTGACAAGAGAGTTTTTCACTAGTTCTTGTTTTTCTGGAGTATTGTTTTTCCAATAACGTAATGGGTCTTCATTCCATGCATTTAGGTTCCCACAAAGAACAATCACCAAAGAACCATCTTTTGGCTGGGCCTGATCACGAGCAGCCTTTGAGATTTTATCTTTGACCGTTTGATCAGTGACATAGACAAATCTCCAGTTTTGCTGGTTGTAGCTAGTAGGAGATAGTATCGCCAACTCTTGTAATAGTTTTACATCTTCAGGTGACATTTTGTATGTGCTGTCAAATTTTTTGATTGCACGTCGAGTTCTTATTGCATCAAATGTATCCATAGAAGAACTAACAAGAATTCCCAAATTTAATTGAATGAAAAGGTAATCGAGCTTAAGACCAGCACCAAACAGCACCGATGACAGCTCACCACTTAAGATCAGTAACTAGAGTTATCTGATGACAGCGATATACCTTAAGGCCTGAAACGATTGTACTCAGACGAGAGATTTACCCTTTCTGATTCCATAATGAGATTTTGTTATTTAACCGACACTATCTTTTCCTACTATTGAGAATTTACATGAACAAATTCAGATAGTCTATTTATTACACCTCAAATTCATTGAAATCATCTTGAAAATAGCAGTAATGGGAATGGGTGTGGCTGGCTCTTATCTTATGGCCAGACTAAAGGACACAGAACACCAGGTTGTAGGATATGAAAGAATGACAGAAGAAAAGCACGATTCCATTTGTGCATGGGGAACAATTAAACCGATTCTAACAGAGTTTTGTAAAAAGACTGGAAGAGATTTTAATGATTTTCTAATTCATGATGGCAAAAACATGCATGTCAAAATGAATAACGATGTGAAATTTGACATAGGTCTCAAAGGACTATGCACATATGACAAGCTAGCACTAATCAAAGATTTTATCAAAGATTCTAAAATTATTTACGGTCCTCCACCACCGATTGAAGAGTTAGAAAAAGAGTACGACATGATAGTTGACTGTACTGGATTTCACAGAGTATACTTGCCAAAGTTAGAACAAGATTTCTTTTTGCCAACATACGAATACAAAGTAGAGTACGAGGGCAAGGTTCCATATGATGATTTTTACATTGAACCATTTCCAGGAATGTCAGGTTACTTTTGGTATTTCCCACTAGGGGAGAAATGGGCCCACATTGGAGCAGGAGATTACAATAAACAACACATGAAAGCAACAGACGCCTTTCTAAAAAAACATGGAGGTAAAGTCCTCCAAACAAAGGGGCGTCCAATCAGATTGGCAACACCGGACAGATGTAAGCCATATTATTCAGGAAAAGTAATCGGAGTTGGAGAGTCAATAGGTACTGTTTATGCATTATTAGGCGAGGGAATCATCCCATCAATGCAATGCGTTGAGATATTTTTAGAAAACATGAATGATTTCAAAGCATATGAGAAAGCAGTAGAGAAACATTACAAGGTATATGCCAAAGTCTTTAATTTTGTGCATGCAAAGATTCAGAAAAACTTTAGTTTCATCAAAGCATTGCCAGATTTCATTGCAATATTCCTTTACATGAAAAAGCACGAAGACAGATTTGGAATGAATATCAAAATTGCAGATTTGTTAAAAGTTGCCAAAGCCTAACTAAAACTAACAGAGCCAAACCCTTCTCGATTTGTTCTATTTGATGCCATGTTATAGTCATAGATAGTGGTAGAGTATGCCTTTAGCTCGTCTTTCATTTGATCTAAATTTTCTGCCAAGTAAAATCCAGGACAATCACCAGTGAATTGATATGTTGCATGAACTCGTGCCTTTCCCTTTTCATTTTCTAACCAGCTTGCAAAAGGATAGAGATAGCAGACTCCGGGTCTGTCAGGATGCATGCTACATCCACCCTTATCATCTAGGAATCTGCATGAAATATGAGTTCCATCCTCTTCTGCAGTCTCATCTGTTTTTCTTTTGAGGTTAATCGTAGTCATTGTAGTAATTTGACCTGATGGTCCAGGTTCCTGATATGTTACAGTGAGAGTTTCTTTTTTAATAAAATCAGAAGTGCTTTTGTATTTCAAACCTTTCCCAATAGTTATCAAATCATCAGAAGTTAATGGTAATCGCCCTTGTCTATCACAGCAATTATGACAATCAGGCCAGAAACATTTCCATAAAATATATTTTTTTTCAGAATTAAGATAAGGTACATGAAATATCACATCCTTAACTTTGATTGCGTAATCAGAGACATCCGTAATTTTACCCAACATGAATTTTCGAAGAATTGGATCAACTGTCCAATCTTTTTCTAATAAATTCAGGGATTCTTCAATTTCGTTTTGGGACAACTATTAAGTTATAACATCTTTTGCAGATGTTATTAATGTTGAGTGAAAAAGGAAAATATGCCTCAGCCACTGAGAATAGAAGATTTGTATGGAGTGAAATCATATGGCCTTTAATTTTAGAAATCAATGATGCAGCATTTTCATTAAAACAATTTCAAGAAAAACGTGAAAAAGTGTGTAAAGAAAAAAATGTAACAATCACAATTCCTTCTAGAGGATTAGCATCATTGATACAAAAAGAAATGTTGAGAAAAGAAGGAAACATCTATTCAATTCATTTTAGATTGATCCCATACATGCGACTAAAAGCAACATGTGATTATGCAACTGCAATTCATGAAATCAGACTAAAATAATTACAACAAATGAATATATTCTAAAACATCAAAATTTCTTCAAGTAGCCCGATAGTCTAGTGGTCAAGGATTCTGCCCTCTGGATCTCAAGAGTGGATAGGCGGAGACGGCAGTTCGAATCTGCCTCGGGCTACTGATAAAATGTTAATAATTTTGTAAAGAACTATCTTGATGCTTGTGCGATACGTTCCAACTCATGTCTCTTCTTTACAGAAGGTGCATTGGAATCATTAGATGCTGCAAGCATAAGTTGTTCGGCCATATGCTCTTCAATTGGTTTTGGATTTGAAAAAGTGGCTTCTTTTACTGCATCTGCAATAAACTTTAGAGCCAAATCGACTCTTCTGATCGGAGCAACATCAACGGATACATGGTATGTTGTACCACCATAAACAATTCTAGTAGTATCTTCAGTTGGAGCAGAAAATTCTATTGCTCTAACTAAAACTTCAACTGGATTTTGCCCTGTTTTTAATGCAATAATATCAAAAGCTACTTTTACAGTGTTGAGCAGTTTAGTTTTTTTGCCAGTCATTCTACCAGTATTCTTTGCATATTTTTTTCCAAAATGCATTGACTTGTTGATTAATCTCTCAACAATGTTAACATCAGCTTTATTGAATCGCTTTAATGCTGAACGGCCATAAGTGTAAGGTAGGATTTGTTTTCTCAAAGAAATGGCAGTTTTTAATCCAGGATCTTTAACCTCAATATCAGACAAATCCCATTTTCTAAATAATAGTAAATTCTTAGTTTCTGCCATTTCTATCTCCTTGGTTTTTCCTTCTTACCAATTACGAGTTCATGTAATGAAGTGCCATTAACTTTGAAAACTTTGAATCTAACACCAGGAATATCTCCCATTGCACCACCTTGTGTTGCACCCATACCTTGAATGTGAACTTCATCGTGTTCATCAATGAAATTCATTGCGCCGTCTCTTGGCAAAAATGCAGTTACAGTTTTTCCATTTTTAATTAATTGTACTCTAACACATTTTCGAATAGCAGAGTTTGGTTGTTTTGCAGCAATACCTACTTTTTCCAAAACAATACCACGTGCTTGTGGAGCACCTCCAAGAGGATCAGCCTTTTTATCAATACCTAATTTTCTTCTTTTGTAAGTGGAGATTGCCCATCTTTGTTTCTTCTTTTTGATTGTAAGAACTCTTCCAGCAAATAATCCAAGTGGTGATTTTCTCATCTTCTACATCTCCATAGTTGCCCGTTCAGGACTATTAATCAATACACTGCTAATATCAAAATATCGTTTTGCAAGTAGTCGTGCTTTCTCTGCATTTCTGCCTTCTCTTCCAACTACAATTCCTTTCTTTCTTGGATCTACCATTACTATCGCCTGTTTTGTCCCATCAGCTCGTTTATTTATTTTTACTTCAGAGATTAGTTTAGAATTAAGCAAATTAGACAAGAATTTTGCCGGATCCTCATCAAATTCTACCAATTCAACATTTCTTTTAACAATATTCTGTAATGATTTGATATGAATTCCACCCTTACCAATAGCAAGTCCCATTTTACCAGTATTAACCACAAAAATTACCCTATCTTGTTTTTCATCTTCTACACAATCACGTGCCGTTGCACCAGTAACATTTTGGAAAAGAGACATCATTCGCATTTGATCAGTTGAGAGTTTAATGGATTGTGTCATTAGAATTCCTGTTTATCTCCGAACAAAAATGTCTCATTTAAACTTACATTAATAAAACTATAATCACTCATTTTTTTCCTCAGCTTCTGTATCTTTTAAAATTGACTTGATGCTTGCATCATCTAAAGAAGTAAATGAAATTGTCGAAATTCTAAATTGTAAGCCACATAATCTACCCAATGCGACTGATGTTCCTTGAAAGTTTACCAGAGGTATTTTTTCTTTTTTTGCATCTGATTCAATTTGCTCAAACATTTCTTTTTTAATTGATTGAGACAATACAATTAGCTTGGAATTTTTTATAGAGCTTAAAACTTGTTTAGCCCCCATAGTTAGATGGTCTTCTTTGCGGGCATCTCTTAATGATTTTTCAAGTATCTTACTCATGTGTTATCCTTATTTCGATCGTCTTGCCAGGGCTTTATAGGTTTATTGAAAAATTGTGCTCGGGATTTTAGGAAATCAATTTAGAAAATCAAGTAGAGAACCCAAAGTTGAAAATGCAATACCCACTTCATCAAAAAAATTACGAGGGTTTTGTTTTTCTAAATCTAAAATAAGTACATTTTCAGAAATAGAGGATTTCGGATCAAATGTATTTTTGACATCAGATAAAGAGTCGGTTCTGTCAATATCAAAGTTTGAAGATAATACAATGTCTAGATTTTCTCTAGCAGTTTGATAATTTGGATTTTTTTCCAAGACTTCATCATATAACAAAATTGCATCTTTGAAATTTCCTAGATTTGCAAGTGCATTTGCCTTGTTATTTTTTGCAGGAAGAAAATCTGGATCAATTCTAATGGCATGATCATAATAGACTATTGCCTCAGAGAAATAGCCCATTTTTCCTAAAGCGGAGCCTTTGTTTACAAGAATTTCCACATCATTTGGATTTTTGTTCAATGATTCGTTAAAAAAATTCAATGAACTATCAAATTTGCATAATCGGTATAATGCAGGCCCCATTCCATCATAATATGAAATAGTATCGGCATATGTACTAGAATCACATTTTAAATTAATTTGATTAAGTAGTTTTCCTAATTCTATATCTTCTACAGTAAGATTATCTAGTTTTTTAATTTCATAGTTAGTCTCTACAACAGTGTCTTGTGCAACAGTGTCTTGTGCAACAGTGTCTTGTGCAACAGTGTCTTGTGCAACAGTGTCTTGTGCAACAGTGTCTTGTGCAACAGTGTCTTGTGCAACAGTGTCTTGTGCAACAGTGTCTTGTGCAACAGTGTCTTGTGCAACAGTGTCTTGTGCAACAGTGTCTTGTGCAACAGTGTCTTGTGCAACAGTGTCTTGTGCAACAGTGTCTTGTGCAACGGTGTCTTGTGCAACGGTGTCTTGTGCAACGGTGTCGGTGCAACGGTGTCTTGTGCAACAGTGTCTTCAATTACAATTTGGGGAATTTTAGAATACTCAAAAAAGGATTTTGCTTCAGTTTCAGCATAATGTGCTTTTACAGAATAAGTTCCATCGACTCTGAAATTCACTCCGTCTTTTACAAGGAAACTTGTAGTGAATTCCAAGTTAGAATCAACTGAACCAAAATAAAATCCTGCAGGCATTCCAAATGGATCATATATTCCAATCAACACTGTTGGAGAATCCATTGCTGAAACCAGGCCAGTAATTCTGATTACATCTTGATCAGCGTATTGTTTTTGTTCCGGTGTAAAAAGTAAAAATAACCTCGGGTACTACAGTTTCTTCAATTAGCATTTCAGACTCAGAAAAAATCCCTTCAA
>CALNZF010000106.1:0-4389 GCA_942490965.1 uncultured Nitrosopumilaceae archaeon
TTGTGACAACTTTGATGCAAATTGTTCTCTGAAATCCTACAGGATGTTTAATTTTACCTCTAGTTCTAATGCTTCATCTGTTTCCCTCCATTCTGTTAACATATGCATCTTACTGAAATGTTTTACTTCTTTCAAAGATTTTATTGCGTTAACTACAGAGTTGGTTCAACATCATTACAATTTCATACATCATGAATTTCCTCTACAAGATTTGGATGTTCCATAATTTTTTGGTTGTTTCTGACGTGGGTTTGACAGTTTCAATGCTGACTAAACCCCCTGTAGGGACTGAAACAATTGCATCAAAGTTATCCAACTTCCAATTTTCAAGAATTTTTACTATTTTTCTAAATTCAATAGATAGCTAACTAACTGCTTCTCCACTTGCAAGCGTGGGGTCACCGAACTTTATTATGCCATTTTGATGCAAAAAGGTTTTGTAAAACTTTTCTCACAAATTTCCATACAAAAATAATTAATTTATTTTGTTTTGTATTACGTAATGTATCATGCCTGAAATCCGGTTGGGTACCTGGTATCACTGACGTGGTTTTAGATATGGAAAAGGCCGAAAATTTAGAGCAAAATTGATTTTAGCTAAAGATGATTCAGCGATCAATGAAAAATTAAACACTCTTGATTTGTCAAAATTACCGGAACTTGGGGTATTACATAATTCTAAACTAATTTAAAATCATTCTTTTGTTTACGCCATTTCCAAAAAATATTGACTGACAAAAAATCCCAAATTTGGGTCTCGGATTGCGCTGAAGGCAGTTCAAATGAATTTGACGATTGGCATTTCAAATTTCCGAATTCGATATTCACAGGCAACTCGTCTTATCAAAAAATTTGTCAGAATCAATGCTTCAGCATATGCGAAAAGAATGTTGAAATTTTCCTGACATCATCACATTCAATTATATTGAAATTACGGTAAATTTGATGGAATATAGATTTCAATAGGATATCTCAGAAATTATTGCATCTACAAAATTCTTTGAAAATTCTTTTGTATTTCTGATAGAAATAACAAATCCTCCATTCCGCCAATGTATTTAGTTGGATTTCGTAGTTGCTCTACAGTCAATCTATCTTCAAGGTGTTGCTGGAGTGAATCAGAGCCCAAACCACCTTTACATTCAGCAACCAAAATAGCAAGGCCGTCTTTTTTGATCGCATTAGAGCAATTCCAAAGTGAAGAAAATGAATTTCCAAGATTGTCATTACTTGCATCTTTTCCAGTGCTTATCACCATTGTTTTGTGTTGACCAACATCTTTGATAGAATTAGATTCAAGGGTTTTTGTTGATGCAATAGTTTCTGAAGGATGTCCTATTGAGAAATCTATAATCCCATCAGAATTTGCAATAATTTCAATGCCCTGAATTTCAAAATTATCTGCAAATTTTTTTGCTTCAGTTAAACTTTCAGGGTATTGTCCAGGTGTAGGAAGATTTCCTTGTCTTTTCGCATATGCTGAAAGCATTGATTCCTGACCAAATTTTTTGATAAGACGAGTTGCTATAGTCTCATATCCAAACAATCCATTGAATTCCATTTCCCCCATGAATATCAGATTCGAATTTGAAATGCCAACATCGTCAAATTCATTTATTGAACTGCCTTCAGGTAATCCGGACTTTACTAAATTTAGGATTTTTTTGTCAGTCAATATTTTTGGAAATGGTTTAGATTTTTGTTCACATAACGTAAACAAAGAAGAGATGATTTTTAGAATGGATTTAGAATTATGTAATACTACAAGTTCCATTGGTTTTGACAAATCAAGAGTGTTTAATTTTTCATTGATCGCTGAATCATCTAGAATTTTGCCTTCAGAATCAATTTTTTGCTCTAAATTTTCAGCCTTTATATCTAAAACTACGTCAGTGATACCATAATTTAACCAGATTTCAGGCATGATTATTACATAATACAAAACAAAATAAATCAAGTGTAGTTAATTTTTGTATGGAATTTGTGAAAGAGTTTGCAACCTTTTTGCATCAAAATGGCATAATAAAGTTCGGTGACTTTACACTTGCAAGTGGAAAGCACAGTTCGTATTATGTTGATTTGAGATTAGTTCCAAGCTATCCTATTGAATTTAGAAAAATGGTAAAATTTCTTGAAAATGAAATTGGAGAAGATATTGGATTAGATAACTTTGATGCAATTGTTTCAGTCCCTACAGGGGGTTTAGTGATTGCATCAGCATTAGCAATTGAAACTGTCAAACCCCTAATCTATGTTAGAAGCAAGCCAAAAGATTATGGAACATCAAAATCTGTCGAAGGGAAAATTCATGATGGCATGAAAGTTGTAATGATTGATGATGTTGCCACCACGGGTGGCTCTGTAGTTAACGCAATAAAATCTTTGAAAGAAGTAAACATTTCAGTAAAAGATGCATATGTTATTGTTAACAGAATGGAGGGAGCGGATGAAGCATTATTAGAACTAGGAGTAAAAATGCACTCAATTCTAAACATCCTGCAAATTACAGAAGCTTTGTTTGAACAAAATCTAATTGATGCAAGTATCCTAGAGAGAGTAAAAAATCAAATTAACACATGAGTAATGGCAGCTCAGTCAAATGCCTTCCAATCATCAATTCAGATATAACTCTGATTCTTCATTGCAGCCAGATAATTTTTAATTCGCTCATTTTAAAACTAATGGAAATAATGGGCCCGAAGGGCTCCCGAATATTTTGCTTGTGTGCTCAGGTTCATTTTAGTCGTCATAACTTTTCTCTTTTAGAACATTATCCATACAACATACTAGAAATTAAGTTTTTCAGAGATACAAAAGAAAAGCATCAAACAAATAGTTCACAAACGCAATGGAGTTTTACTCTTCTGAGATAAAACTGTCAGGTAAAGAATTTTTAAAAACTTCTTTTTTTTGAATTGCTTTGCTATCATTAATCCAATTTTGAACATCGGTGACAATGCTTTCCTTTAATGACTCTGTATGAAACCAGCAAAGAGTGTCATTTGCAAGGCATTTTTTGCATGAAACAATCTCTTTTATCGATACTGACACCTCAGAGTCCTGGAACGGGTTTTCGTCAAATGAATACTCCAATGAAAATTCTGCAACGTCATGACATTTATCAGAATGTAATTCAACTGACAGACATACATGGTATGCAAAGTCCCAAAAACGGGAATTAATACTATAACATAATAATACAAAGTATGAGGAAAATATAATATGAATCTGGGGAATGTCTAGCATGACAAACTGATGCTTTATAAAAAACACAATCCAGATATTGTTTTTACAGACTTGCAAATGCCAGAATATGATGGGGTTTACGTAGTTGAGACCATCAAGGACTTGAATCCCGATGCCAAACTAGTGGTAGTTACAGGAAATCTAAATGCTGGCGATTCTGATCTTTTTGATTTGCTGCATGTGCCAATAATCAACAAACCATTTGACACCCATAAAATAAAACAGATCATAGCAGATGTTTTTCTAGAGGAGAATCATTCTGTTGCGCCATTTAAAATTCAGTACAGGTTCAAAGATGATATCAATTCGTACACGTGTACAGTGATCTACACGCAATATAGAAACCTCAAGCAGTTGCCTATCATAGAAGAGTGCAAGATAATCAATACCAAAAACAATACCCAGTCATACCAAGATGAAATGCAAAGGGCACTGGAGTTGGTCGTACAAAACGACACCAGCCACATTCGTAAATTATCGGAGATTGTGCAGGATTGACTGCAAAAATAGCCATGTTCTGCATGAAAAGTAATATGAAAGTATTAAGAGATGAAAATAATGAGTGACATTGATACTTTTTTTGCATCATCACTTCAAAAGATGATCTGTGTGCATTTGGGGGATACGACATACCAAAGCATTCAAAACAGATTATTTGAAAAATACGGCATATCAATTACAGAATCCATGAATGATTTTCAGAAATTAGATTCTGTTTTAAGAGAGTTTTTTGGAGCAGGTGCAGAAGGTTTAGAAAAGAAATTCCTAGAGGGGATTTGTACCATTAGATCTAAAAAAGACAAGTCTGAAAACAGGTTCACAATATCTGATCCTGAACTCAGTCAATCAATTCTAAAAGCATTCAGCGATGATGAAATGTCAAAAATTCTCAATGCGTCTATCGGGGAGCCCTGGACCATTTCAGAGATTCTAGAAAGACTAGACATTCCAAAGACATCAGGATACAGAAAAATCAATTCTCTAATCGAACAAGGGTTGCTGGTAAAAACTGGATATGATCTGACAGAAAACAGAAGAAAAGTTGAGAAATACAAATCTCTGTTTGATAATGTAAATATTGATTTTGGTAACAAAGTATCTGTGAATGTGCAATTCACGCAGGAAGTTATTGAAAACAGCACC
>CALNZF010000107.1:0-9138 GCA_942490965.1 uncultured Nitrosopumilaceae archaeon
TACAAATCAAGCCGCTAGGGAAATCTGGAGGGCGCTGCCTTTCGGCAAAGCAGTCCGGCGTTGCGCCGGACGGAACCCCGGAGAAAGTCCGATTCCGGCGCCGGGGAATGCCCATATTGGTCATTATTAATAGAAAGGATGATTGTTACTCTGTCTGCCCGTTAATGTGATTTAGTACGGTTGAGACAAGCAGCAGGGTTCCGATGGAAATGTATGTGTGTAACAGATTGTGCGGCGAATCGGCTTACGGCGAGGTTTGTTCCTGCCGAGGTGCATCTGATGATCGGCTGTATAGAGGGACAGGATCGTTGCGGCGGCCTCCGGCCTTTACCATCCGGTTCTGTTCTGTCATGGCCGGGGCTGGAAAATGAGGAGACCGGAGTACGGCGGCAATGAAGGATGCTTGCGGACAGGATTTTTGTGAATATCAGGGCGAAGCGAGCTATGAGGCCCGCGGTCAGGAGAACAGGGACATGAAACTTCCGGTTGTTTTTTGCGGTTTGTTTGCCGAACAGGTACATCCCATGATGCATAATATGGATCAGGAGAAGACATGCCGTAGCCGGGCGGATGGGGATTCTGGAGCGCTGATACTGGATCTGGTTTATAAAGAATCCGATTGAGTGGGCGGTTTCGTGAAGAATCCTGCCGCGACAAGGAACAGCAGGCCATGGAGGTTTACGTTCTTGAGAGCTCCGGCGAGTTGTTTTTTTCAGGTTCAGGGGGTGTTTCTCTGTTTTTCGGCTCTTTTTAAAAGAGGGGTAATAAAATATAAAGGCTGCGGTATAAGGGGATTATTGTCAGAGCAGGGATGTCATTCTGATACTCTGTCCTGCTATTATGGAACCTGCGACTGAGGCAAGCAGTGCCAAGTCCGGCTGTGCTGAACCGCTGAAGAAGCAGAAACACCTTGTTTGAGTCTGCTCCCTTTTTCGACTCGTAAAAGGAAAGCGGAGTCGCATCCGGAAAATCCGGATATTGATACTGGCGAGTATGATCCGTTCCAGAAGGAACATGGGAAACGAAGTGGCCGAATAGAATACAATTTTGGACACCAGCAGAAAGAAACTGCTGATTACGATGGTTTTTTTGTATCCTATCTTGTCGAGACTATTCCCGGGGGATTTCCAGGAGTATTGTGATGATCCAAGATACGGTTTCAATCAGAAAGATGGCAGACAGGTCCAGAGGCCGTTTCTGCCGGTACAGGGTGGATATGGATGAGTAAAACACCAGTCCGTGGAGTATTGATACAGCTGAGAACAGCTTGATATTTTTGGGTAATTTCATGAGATTCTCCTTGCAATTTCGATAACTGAGGCGGTTGAGAAGAGTTGTTATCTAGGGCTTGCAAAGGAAAATTGTTCATGATTGCATTTTTATTTAATTAAGGCGGATCTGTCAAGGGAGAGGGTGACGGTTTTGTCTATGAAAATGTGTTTTTTACAGACTCTTTCCCATCTTGTTGATTTTTTTGATCTTGCCCTTCGCCGTTCCTATTCTGGATATAATTGCTTCAGCACACAGTCTGAACTGTTTTTTCAGGTAGTTCAGATTTCCGATCTTCCGAACTGATCTCATTCCGATCTGCAGCAGAGGCGCCGGATACTCTTCGCAAGGTGTTCTGCTATGGCAGAACCTAAAACTGCCTGATGCTTGCTGGAGAAGATGGTAGTATCTATGTGAGTGATTTTGGTAACAAACGTATTCAAAAGTTTTCTAGTAATGGGGAATATTTAACTCACTGGGGTAACAGTGGGAAACAATTAGGGGATTTTTACAATCCTTCCGGTATTGCGGTAAGTGATGACTCTGTCTTTGTAGTAGATCGTGATCTAAATAGAATTCAAAAATTTTCTTTGGATGGAGAATTTATTTCAACATGGGGGAAAAAGGGAACTGCTGAAGGGCAATTTCTATATCCTAATGGAATATCTCTAAACAATGGACTTCTATATGTACTGGATACTGGAAATCAAAGAATTCAAATATTTTCTACTGATGGGGAGTTTGTTTCATCATTTGGCTCTAGTGGTTTAGGTCCTGGACAATTCATTAATCTTTCTGGAATTAACATAGACGAATATGGAAATATTTTTGTCTCTGATAAAGGAAATGGAAAGATTGAGAAATTTTCTGCCGATGGTGAATTTTTAAAATCATTTCCATTCCACTCTTCAAATTATGTATTTTCTCCTGAAGCATTAGAAATTGATCCACATGGTGACATATTTGTTGTAAATTCCAATACTGGTAAAATTTTACATTTATCTCAAAATTCTGATTTGCGTCTCTCCCTCTCTGATCAAAACGGCCCATATCTTAATTCTTTTAAACAAATTACTGGCATGGCAATTGGAATCAATGGTGAATTACTAGTTGTAGATTCTCCGACACATTCAATTCAATCCTTTGAAACAAAGTTTTTTGAACAACCTGCAGAATCTTACTTTGTTACTCCTGCTGAGGTACGGCCTCCATCTAGAGATCAAACCAAACCTGTAATCATTGCCCCAGAATCAATAACAGTTGAGGCTGACGATCTGTTGACTAGTGTATTTCTTGGAGATGCAACAGCTACAGATGATAGTGGAATTAAAATTATTATTAATAATGCCCCTGAGATGTTTTCACCTGGTATCACTAGTATTATTTGGATAGCATTTGATAATGCAGGTCATAGTTCTACTGCATATCAAATTGTCACAGTAAATACATGCGGGCATAATTATTCTGACTATAATCTCATAGAAGGAACTTCAGGTGATGATGTGATTTTAGGAACTAATGGGGATGATCTGATATTTGGATTGGATGGAAATGATCTTATTTCTGGAGGTCTAGGGGATGATTGTATTTTTGGCGGTTCTGGTGATGACATTGTATCTGGTAATGATGGTAATGACACAATAAGAGGCAATTCTGGCAATGATGTCCTAAAAGGACAGTCAGGGAGTGATTTGATTTATGCCAATTCTGGTTCTGATATGGTTGACGGTGGTGCAGACTCTGATCGATGTTATCCTGATTCAGAAAAAGATCTGTTACTAAACTGTGAATAACGGGTTTCTTCTATATAGAATACTGATACTATCTAGAGTTCTATTTCATAAATAGAAAACCATGCGATATCTTATAGCGTAAAAATTCTCTTTGAATTTTAATGACTTACAAGAACACAAAAAACATTGCAATCTTTAGTATTGTTGCATTATTCACAGTGGTATCATTTGGATTTTCAAATGCATATGCTGAAGAAAATGTAAAATACGAAATGATTGGCGATATCACTCCTGTACTTACATTCCAGTTTAGAGAAGGAACTGAAACACATGAATTTCCTGTATTCAAAATGGGTGAAAATTTTGCAGATAACTCTGGAGTATCATTTTCCGTAGAAGGGACTGTCACCCATTCACCATTATTGCACAAAGCAATGGATGAATCATATGTCTACAGATTTTCTAATTCTGCATTTGATCATCAGTACAAATATTTTGACATTGATGCCGATTTTATGAAAGAAGGTAAATCTATTCTATCTATAGATTATAGAAATTGCAGAATAGATAATTATCAAGTTGAGACTCTGGATTCAAATGATTATGAAAGCTATTTTGCAAAAATTGGATTCGCTATTGTAGATAAGATTGACTTTGTATGCAGCGGATTGAATTCTAATAATGATGTCCCACAAATAACTGCTAACAACTCATTTACTGACTATGGTAAATCTGGATTCAAATTTGCTAATAACATGACCACTTCAGTAACTTTCATGTTTGAAAATGGTATTGAAAAAATCGAATTCCCTGTATTCAATCTAGTTTCAGGCTATGAGGAATCATCTGATAACGTAGTTGCAGAATTTCAGGTAGAAGGAATTTTAGATTATTACCCATTGCTCTATACTGCAATTGATAAATCTCGACAAGTATCTGGATTGTCTACTGCATCTAACATTGATTTTGATGCTCTAGTGGAATTCTTTGATGACGAATCTGTGTTTAGGGGACTTGATTTCACCAGTTGCAGAATATCTAATGCAGAAATCACAACTCAAACAGATAAAGAAGAAGGATTCACTGGGAAGAGCGGATTTGCAATTGTTCATCAATTGACATTCACCTGTTCAGGAATTAATGGAGTGAACATGCATTATGATAGACTTAGAGGAGATGCCCCTACTTGGACAACTGCACACTTGACTAATGATTATGTGGAGCCAATTCAGAACACTGAGAAAGGACTAAGTGTATTTACTACATTTACTTTTGAAGATGGTACTGAAACAATAGAGTTTTCAATGTTCAAACAGAGTGAAGTGCTTTCATCAACTGAAAAAGTAAAAGCTGATAACGGTAACAAAAATGTTGCAGCGGAAGCATTTACCCGAAAGACAACCTATCCAACAATAGAATTACGTGGAATAGTCGGTGATTATCCTATGCTTTACAAGAATTTGGATAATAATCGTAAAATCCAAGGTGTTGCTGGAAGTAATAATAAAGAACTAGTTGACATTGATGTTGATCTAGTTTCTGATGAAGGGGTACTTCGTGGCTTTAACTTTGAGCATTGTAGAGCAATTGACTATTCTGTTTCTACAAATCCAAACAGTGAAGAGAGCTATGTCAAAAACAAGTTTGCAGTAGAAAATATCTTTGAGTTTGAATGTCAAGGATACCATCCAAACAATCCTGCATATGATACAATGTTTAACGTAGAGAAAGCAAATACCGAAAGTTCAACAGAACTTAGAAACACTGACCAGTGGGGTCCAGGGTTCACAGTTAGAGAATAATTTCTCTTTTTTTCTTTTTATTTTTTAATTTAATAATTTATTTTATAATTCGATCAATTTTGAACCTGCTTGTGCCTTTTTTCTATGTGGAACGATACTTTGATTTTTATTTCAGCATTTTTTTTGAAATATTCAAATGGATATATTGCAACTTGTTCAATCGAATTTACTTACTCCGATAATTCTATTTTTCCTATTTGGGATTATTGCAGCTAGAATAAAATCCGATCTAAAAATTCCTGAAGCAATTTCGGAATTCTTGCCGATCTATCTTTTAGCAGCAATTGGGCTTCATGGAGGAATTGAGATGAGAAACACTGGATTTGAAAACATGCTGATTCCAATGCTGGTTGCAATTGGACTTTCTTTATTATTCACATTAAATCATTATCAAATTTTGAGAAGACTGGGGAAATTCAACATTTTTGATTCCTATGCATTAGCATCTACCTACGGTGCAGTAGGGGCCGTTACGTTTTCAGTTGGTTTGTCCTTCTTGAAGAATCAGGGAGTC
The DNA here is from genome assembly GCA_942490965.1 of uncultured Nitrosopumilaceae archaeon. Taxonomy (GTDB): domain Archaea; phylum Thermoproteota; class Nitrososphaeria; order Nitrososphaerales; family Nitrosopumilaceae; genus Nitrosopumilus. The sequence continues at coordinate 5,319 of CALNZF010000107.1, forward strand.
ACATCTGAAGGATATCTTGCAGCGATTTTAGCTGTCCTGGAACCTGTTGCTTTCATAATGGCAATATTTTTGACAAACATGGCAGTTTCAAAACAAATTCGTCAGAAAAAAAAATCTTTCACTGGGGATGATGCATCTGATCTTAATATGGGAATTCAAGAAACAAAAACAAAACTCTCCCAAGTTTTACACGAGTCCATAACTGGCAAGGCAATAGTTATTCTTCTTGGAAGTATTGTGATAGGTTACATCATCGGTGAATCTGGATTTGATTCTATCAAAATAGTGTTTGACGAAATGTTTACTGGAGCAATTGTAATTTTCATGATTGAGATGGGGATTATTGCCGGTCAAAGATTGGATGATATTAAAAAAGTTGGAATTTTCCTTACAGCGTTTGCTGTAATCATGCCAACTTTTAATGGGATAATTGGAGTATTGGTTGCAACTGCCATGGGTTTGAGCCTGGGAGGGGCAGTGATGTTTGGATTGTTGTTAGCTAGTGCCTCATTTATTGCAGCACCTGCAGTTCTACGTCATGCCATCCCTCAAGCGAATCCGAGCCTTTACATTACATCTGCATTGGGAATTACATTTCCATACAACATCATAATCTTACTTCCAATCATGTTTGCCCTCTCTACAATTGTTCATGATGGGGAAGGATCGATAGACTTATTCAATTATATCATAAGGGATTGGATATGAAACTCTACACTGTAAAATTACTGACTGTCACTTGTGAGATTCTTGCTCAAAAAAATATTATTGAAATATTAAACAAACATGAGATCACTGGATATACAGCTTATGAGGTTGATGGGAATGGAGCACGTGGAATTCGTGGCCAGGGTTTTAAAAACGAGAAAAATGTCAAAGTTGAAGTTATCATGCGTGAAGAAAAATTACAAGATGTTGTTGAAGAGATCTCAAGAACAATGTTTGCCAATTTTGCTATCGTTCTATACGTTAGCGATGTCAGTGTGGTGAGAATTGAAAAATTCTAACAACACTTGTCGTTTGAGCATAAAACAGGAATTTTTTTACTAGTTTTTGTAACGTTGGATATTAATTCTGATAATTGATTGTTTGATATTGTATACATTGCTTTTTTTCCTTCATCTCTTGATTTGACAATTCCGCATTTTTTCAATGTTTTTAGATGGTGTGAAACTAGTGGCTGATCTTTTTTTAATTTTTCAACAAAATCGTTTACGCATAATTCTTTATTTTTTTGTAAAAGATCCAATATTTCAAAACGTGTTTCATTACAAATACATTTCAAAAGACTGATCCCATTCATATCAACTTAAATTTATATAAACTGATATTTATGTGATGTTGTAGGATGCCTGAAAATATACTATTTGTGTGCGTAGAAAATGCTGGTAGGAGCCAAATGGCTGAGGCATTTTTTAGAAAATTTGCATCAAAACGATTCAACGTTTCCAGTGCTGGTACTTTGCCCTCTTCCCAACTTAATCCAATCGTCGTACAGGTGATGAAAGAAATTGGAATTGATATGACAGAACAAATTCCAAAACTGTTATCTGATTCCATGTTGGCAAACTCTACTAAGACCGTTAACATGGGATGTATGGATAAAGAGTCATGTCCATCGTTGTTTGTTAAAGATCTGCTTGACTGGAATATTTCTGATCCAAAAGAAAAATCTCTTGAAGAAGTTAGAACAATTCGTGACAAAATAAAATCTGAGGTGATAAATCTCATCAAAACTCTTGAGGCATAAAATAAATGGCGTATTCTAATTTACAAATTTTTATTGTAGAATTAGTTGGAACTTTCATTCTCGTAATTTTTGCAACTGGTTCAATTGTTTATGATGCTGAAGTTTTTGATGGAAAATTGGGAATTCCGTTTGCTGCTTTGGCCCCATTCATCGCATTATTGATTGGCGTTTATTCTTTTGGAAAAGTATCTCTGGCACATTTTAATCCTGCAGTAACTATCGGATATTATATTACGGGACATATCTCAAAAATTCAAATCATATATTATTTTACAGCAGAACTAATTGGTGCAACACTGGGTTCACTTTTTGTTTTAACATTCATTGGAGACAAAGCAAACCTTGGTGTAAATACACCTAATCATGATTTTTCAATTTTTGTAATTTTCACAGTTGAAGTTTTAAAATTTCTGCAATGTTGATGGGTGTAATATTTTATGTTGTGTATACAAAGGGTCTGAGAGGATTTAGCGGTGTTGCAATTGGAGGAATAGTGGGATTGGATATCTTGTTTTTAGCTTTTGTTTCTGGGGCTTCGATGAATCCTGCTAGGGCACTTGCTCCCGCATTATTGTCTGGCACTTTTGAGAATCTATGGCTCTATTGGACTGCTCCATATGTTGGAACTAGTCTGGCTGCTTTTCTATTCCGAAAGAAATTTCAAGCACAAAGAGCGACAAATTACGAATAATAATGACCCCCAATATCCTTGAATGATGTCTGAATCAAAGAAATTATTCAATATTGCAAAAAAAGTAATTCCATCAGGAGTTAATAGCCCTGTTCGATATTTTGAGCCTTATCCGTTCTTTACAAAAAAAGCAAATGGTGCATACATTTGGGATGTTGATGATAAGTGTTACATTGATTTTTGCAATGGATATGGTGCATTACTCTTAGGACATAGACGTAAAGAAATTCTCAAATCTGTTTCCAATCAATTAACAAAAGGCACTCTTTACTGTACTCCTACAGAGTCTGAAATTGAACTCTCAAAACTAATCATTGGAAATTTTCCATCTATTGATAAAGTAAGATTGATGAATACTGGTGGTGAGGCTACGATGACTGCGATTAGATTAGCACGTGGTTTTACAAAAAAGAAAAAAATAATAAAATTTGAAGGGTGGATATCACGGTGCCCATGATTCTGTTTTAGTAAAAGCAGGATCAGGGTCTGCTCATAATGGAATATCTGTTTCTGATGGTGGATTAGATGAAGTTTCAAAAAATACTTTGGTTGTAGAGTACAACAATATTGAAGATTTACAAAAAACTATTCAAAAACATAAAGACATTGCAGGGGTTATTGTAGAACCAATACTTGCTAACATGGGATTGATTTTACCTGAAAAGAATTTCCTTTCTGATTTAAGAAAAATTACTAAAGAAAATAACATTCCATTAATTTTTGATGAGGTAGTTACTGGTTTTAGAGTTGCACCTGGTGGGGCACAAGAGCATTTTGGAATTAAACCTGACATCACTACAATGGCCAAAGCACTGAGTAATGGATTTACAATTTCAGCCGTTGGTGGTAAAAAAGAAATCATGGATTTACTTTCTCCTGGTGGTAAAGTTTACCAAGCAAGTACATTTGCAGGAAATCCAATTTCTGTTAGTGCTGCAATTAGTTCAATTAAAACCATAAACAAAATAAAAAATAAACTCTATTCAAAACTTGAAAGATTCAATCTTTTGTTTTCTACTACACTAGATGATATGGCTACTGACCTGAAAATACCTCACCAAATCAACTTTACAGCCTCAATGTTCCAGATTTTCTTTACTAATAATCCTGTTGTAGATTATAAGACCTCGAAGAATGCCAATGCAAAGAAATTCCGAAAAATGTTTCAGACTTTATTGAAAAATGGAATATTTATCGCACCCTCTCAGTTTGAAGTAGTTTTTCTCTCTGATGCACATACTCAAACTGATCTGAACAAGACCCTTGATGCATATCATTTGGCATTAAAATCGGTGAAAAATTGAAGTATACAGTAGGAGCTAGAGGGAGTCAGTTATCTGTTGCACAAACCAACTGGGTAATTTCTGAATTAAAAAAAG
>CALNZF010000108.1:0-25430 GCA_942490965.1 uncultured Nitrosopumilaceae archaeon
ATTTCAACCCCGTCATATCCGTCGATTTCGGCCATCAATTTGAATTCTTTGTTCCAGCTCAAGCGGGTTGTTGTATTCGTGAAAGCGATCCTTTGTTTTAGACACAAAACCGGTAATGATGGCCATTTTCGGCAGCATTGTCTCCTCCTCCTTATTAGTTTTCTTCTCGGACTGCTCCAGTGCTGCTTTTAGACGGCAGTAACCCGGTATTGGCGGCTCTGCGAGGAAATATTTTAGCAACGAGTTTATTTTTGGTGTCTTTAAACAATTTAAACTGGCTTAACACTGTCCACACAATAACCAGAAAAAGGACCAGGGCGACCGGTCGGGTGAAAACCGGCATAAAGCTTCCCTGGGATACCATCAGGCCGCGGCGCAGGTTCTCGTCGGCCATCGGCCCGAGGATGACGCCGATCACCAGCGGCGCGATGGGATACTCCATCTCGGTCAGGAAATAAGCGGCGATGCCAACCGCGACCATGAGGTAGAGGTTCACCAACTGGAGACCCAAGGCGTACGAGCCGATCACGCACAACACGCCGATCACCGGCATGAACAGCGACGGCGGAATACGCAGTACCTTGACCACCTGCTTCGCCAGAACCATGCCACTCGCCCACATCGCGATCGCCGCCAGCAGAAGAATGGCGGTGACCCCGATGATGAATTCGGGATGCTCGAACTCGATCATGGGGCCTGGCGTCACGTTGTGCAGCATCAACGCCCCGAGCAGCATGGCGGCGGGGGACTTCCCGGAATGCCCAGGTCCGAGCAGCGGGATCAACGCACCGCCGATGCAGGCGTTGTTGGCGCACTCGGTCGATACGACGGCGGTCACTTCGCCGGTGCCGAAGGTCTCCGGGTGGCGCGACATGTTCTTGGCGACGCCGTAGGACACCCAGGCCGCAATATCCTCGCCGATACCCGGGATCGACCCGATGCCGACACCGATCAGGGAGGACCGCAGGATTTTGATGGAGGTTTCCGACGATGGTTCGGAACTCGGGCAATATACGCTGAACCTTCTGGTTCTCTGCCCATCTTTTGGCCCGAGGACCTTGATGATCTGGGGAATGCCGAAGGCGCCGATCAGCACGGGAACCATCAACCCCGCTATCAAGCTCGGGGATGCCTGAAAGTAAAGCGGGGGAAGAATCCAACAGGTCCCGGCCTAGCCAAGCTGAGAAACAATCCCAGGAATAACCGGATATCCAGCCCTTGATGACCAGATCCGGACTGGTCAACGTGCCGCTGATGAGTATTCCGAAAAAGGCCAGGAGAAAAAATTCAAAAGAGGTAAACTGGAGCGCGAAAAAGGATATCATCGGAGAAATACTTACCAGAAACAGCATGCTGATGATCGTACCTATGGCCGATGATGTGGTGGTCAAACCTATGGCTTTGCCGCCTTCTCCCTTGAGGGCCAGGGGATATCCGTCCAGGGCGGTGGCCGCCGAGGCAGCCGTGCCGGGGATATTGATAAGAATGGAAGCATAGGAGCCACCGTAAGTGCCGCCGACGTAGATTGACAGCAGACAGAGCATGGCGGTGGCGGTGTCCATGCCGTAAGTCAGGGTGGTCAAAAGCGCCACCCCCAGGGTGGAGGTCAACCCCGGCATGGCCCCGAAAATAATTCCTAAAATTACGGAGCCAAAAAGAATGGCGATATGGACCGGATCAGAGGCTATTTGAATAACGGTCTGAAAATAAAACCCGATGCGTTCAAGAATGACCATTGAATTTTTATCCCTTCCTTAAAATTCGAAGTACCACAAGTAATCCGTAAGGGCCACAACCAGGCCTTCGAACGGCATCGGCACCAGGAGAAAATATTTAAAGATCATGCCGACGACCAACGGTGAGACGACGGCGACGATCATTGCAGTCCTGTATTTTTTTCGCAGCAGCGGGCTGCTGCGAATCAGCATCCAGGCATAAGACACTGTATGAAACGATAAAACAGGTTGTCAGAAAATCAGCCGGAAATGGTACGATCCTGCCCAGGGGGTCATTGAGCCCGATGGCAAAATAAAGGATGAGAACAATGATGCCCGCCAGGTAGAAAAGGAACAGTTTTTTGAGGAGCATGGCATCATCAAAGTAAAATGAGGTAATGAAAACTACCAGAAATAAGAAGGCACTTAGAAAGAAATCAATTCGTGGAATTGTCAGGAAGACAAAGGATAGAAACAAAACAACGATGGTGTAAAACCGCAGAATGGGTATGGAGTTAAAAAATTGCAAAAGCGTCTTTGCTCAACAGCCAGCGAACGGTTTGACCAAAGGCCTTGAAACCGACCATCTTCAGGGCTGTGCGGCAGAGCAGGGCGCCTAAGAGCATGATCATGCATCCCACGAAAAGCGGAAAAATTCCCGGAGAAACATACCAGACGTTCTGGACGCCGCCCCAGCTGTCTTTCATGGGCATCTTTAAGGCCTGCGCAATTATCCATAATCCGAAAAAAAATATCACCGCGCCCGAGTAAATATCTGTCTTGCGCAGTTTGTCTTTATCCATCATGATAGTTGCACCATGACTTCGAGAATTTTGTAATTATAGAATTTCAGTAAAGGCTTTTTTGACTAAAGTACACTCAAGCCGCTAAGCGCGCACGATAAAGAATAGTTAAATCTAGCGTTGCGATGTGGCGGGAGATTTTCAGAGATCGCAGATATCGGGCCCGGTCTCACCTCGACCTTGTTAAGCGTTTACGGTTTCGGAATACCCAGTGATGCCGGATCTACCTTGGCGGCTTTGAGCTCCCAGAGGGTCCAGGCAAAATTAGATTCGAGGGCGTCAAACACTGCCTTTGACTCTGCTCCGGTTTTACCGGACAGCAGGTAGTAATTGTCTTTGGCCCAGCTTTTCACCTTATCGGTGGCCATTGCTTTCTTGAAGGCATCCACCAGGACTGCTTTACGATCTGCCGGGACATCGGCCGGAACTGCGAATCCGATGGCCTGAGAAATCGGCAGATATTTGGACAATCCGGGATAGGAATCGAAAGATGACGGGATTGTTCCCAGACCCTCGACTTCAAATGGACCCGGAATCAACATGCCCAGCGCTCTTAATTTTCCGCCGCGAAGCAGTTGCTGTTGCTCGGCCAGCGAGGTCACGACCACCGAAACTTCGCCTGCCATGGCCGCATTTTGGCTGGGCGCAGATCCTTTGTAAGGAATGAAGTTGAAGTCGGCGCCGGAGCCGTTTTCAACGGCCAGCAGGTTAAGGTGATGAATTGAACCGGCACCACTGGCCGCCGCTTTAATGCTGTTGGGCTTGGCTTTGGCTGCCTCAATCAGGTCCTTTAAGGATTTGTAGGGCGTGTCGGGGCGTGACTGAGATCACATCCGGCGAGTCCGCCCACAATAAAGACATCCCAAACTTCAAACTTTTTATCCCAGCCGCCTCTGCACACCGGCGGTGACATTGGATTCGGACAGGCAGGGGGGGGGGGGGGGGGTGGGTATTGGGGGGCGGCCAAAAATACTACCAGACATAAAATGATAATTTTTTTCATTTCCAAATCCTCCTTCTTTGTTGATGTGTGACAGGTTGCAATAATGGACCCTTTCGGTCCCCCTTGTTGGTTAGCCGATAAATCGGTTTCAAAAAAACTGGGTTTTTGCCGCTTAGTAATTATCCTATCCTTTTGTCTACCTCCTTTCGTGCTAAGCGCAATGTTATTAGCTCATTGCTTTTTGAATAGTCACCTTCTAAACAAATACTCACAGAAAGTCCTTTTTTTGAAACTTCTTTAGTTGTATGTTTTACTATTACAGGTTTATTTTTTTGAATATCAAGTAGCAATTCAAATATATCTTGAGTAACACCATCCACAGAACTTTTTACAGTTACAGGTTTGTTAGTTGTAATTTGTCCATAAAGAATTGCCATGGTTGCCCCAAGACCAAACATTCCCCTTGCTTGTTTGAGTCCAAATTTAGAACCATAAAGTACAGTTCCAAAAGCAAGTGGAATATGATCTGCATCTATTCCAGGACCATTATCCTTTACAGTCAATATGTATGGTTTAGGATCTGGTTTATCAGGTTCAACAGCCTTGATACTCAAATGGACATCAGGAAGAATCCCTTTTTGGTCACACGCATCTAATGCGTTTTCAACAAATTCCCTAACAGCAGTATAAAGAGATCTTGTAGGATTACTAAATCCAGCCAAATCACGATTACTGTAAAAGAATTCACTGGGAGAAATTTGATTAAATTGTTCTTTAATAGAAGACATCTTGATCTTCCCATAATTGCATTTTTTCTATTTTTTCTTTTCGGTTAACAGCTTCTAACTTTGTATAAACAGCCCCATGCATACTTCCACTTGAAATAGCAGATATTGCATCAACAACTACACGTAATTTGCTTGAATCACCAATAATTGAAACAGTTCTTCCATAAACTGAGATATGAGTACCACTAAGATTTTCCATATTTCGTCTTGCTCTACCACCCTCTCCAATAATCCTCCCTTTTATCCTTTCAACATTTGCACTAGATTTTCCAGCAAATTCTCTAAGATCGATTACATGTAATGTGTTTTCACCGTTTAGCAAAGTCATTGCATTTTCAGGTGAAAACCCTCTTCCAATCGCGGTAACAATCTCCATAGCTTTGAATGGTTTGATTTTCTCAACATCTCCTTGAGTTCTTATAAAAACTTCACCGTTGACACCATCAATATCTAATGAAACATAACAAGATTCTTCGATTTTTGATTTTACATTTCCAGCCTTTCCAATTAAAACCCCAACTCGATCATTTGGAATGCGAATTAATTTTTCAAAGCTCATTTTACAATATCCTCAAATATTTTAATTGCATCTTCAATAGGAATTCCTCGTTTATTGAAGAATCTGCCAATGTTATTAATATCGCGTTTAAGAAATTCTTGGGCGTTAGGATGTCTAAGATCAACCCCAGAACCCAAATCAAAAACTACTAGACCTTTTTCTGTTTTAAAAATATTATATTCTGAAAAATCCCCATGGACCAATTTTGCTTTATTGTAAAGATCTCCAAGAATAGAAATTGCTTGCGCATAATCATTTGCGTCAACATCTGAAGTTAGTAACTGCTTAGCAGGAACGCCATCATTACCTATGAATTCCATAGCAAGAACGTTATTTGTAACATAATAAGGTCTAGGGACTGGAATTCCTGCCTGATAGCATTGAGTCAGATTTCTATGCTCTTTTCTTGCCCATAGATAAACAAGATTTTTTGTTCCCTTTTTGAGATGAGCAAATCGAGGATCTCCAACAATGTATGGCTCACGTTTTTTAAAATTTGAAGTACTTACCAAATAAATTTTTAAAGCAACATCAGCACCATCATCATCAACTCCCCAAAAAAGAACAGATTCTTTGCCAGCACTTACTGAACCATTAACGTATGCTATTATGTGATCAGTAATCATTTTGTAAAGAGTCATGACAGTGGGTTTATCTAAAACTTCATTGACAACTTTACCTTTTTTGAAGCCATCTGATAAAGGAGATCGTTTCCGTTTTGATCTTAACTTATCATCTAGTTTAGATTCTAATTTTTTACTAATGGTATCAGTCATTAAAAAGATATGCTCCTACTAGATAAAAGGGATTGCTGTTAGAAACTAAAAAAATTTGTAAAGTAAAAACCAAATCAAACAACTTTACATGTTAAAAATAATTAAAAATGGAACATCAGAAATTTTCTTCACAGCATTCTCAGAACCAATTCCAAGTTTTAAAGATAATGAAACAGTTTCTTTTCCAGCCATGTTAATTATTGATGAATTTTTTAACAAAGACTCAGCTTCGTCTTTTTCAACAAATCTTTCTCCGTAATAAATTTCACTAATGTGCATAGTCAAATCATTTTCAATTATTTTTTTTCCAAGTAGATCAGCATCGCAAATATTGAGCATTGATTGTTGTTGATAGTTATTAGTTCGTACTGAGAATTGCATTACGCATATTTACCTTTCAAAGTAGATTTTGCCCCACATGCTTCACAGATTAAAAATGATATTCGGTTTTCTTTTAGAATTTTTGTGTCAGGACTTTTACATGTTGGACATTCAAGATAATCTTTTACGTAAATTTGAAATAATCTTGTAAAATCATCAGGAGCTCTTCTCCCAACAAACATTGCCTTATCACCCAATCTTTCTGCTGGAACTGCAAATTCTTTTGAAAGATATTGCAAAACTTTGTCAGGATCTCTACGTAGAATCTTTGGAAATTCTGAAAAATTTCTCAAAAATGTCTTTTGTCCTTCCCACATTACATCAACCACAGGAAGCTCAAATCTAGTTTGAGATTCCTTGTCAGTCCCACCCAGGCTATCCTTAATACGATCAAGCAGGTGTTCATAGTCAGACTTAGCCACTAAAAAATAATGCATGGTTGACCCTATATGGGTTTTGAAAAAGAGAAATCGTGTGGACCTTGTGTGAGGTTATTCCATCTTTCCGATACGGAAGACGTTTGTACCACATGTTGGACATGTACCTTTTACAGCAGGACGTCCATTCTTTAGTGTAGTTTCTTTGGGATCTTTGATATCCCTTTTTGCTCTGCATTTTACGCAATATGCTTGAACCATTATGAAATTTCTCAAACTTTGTGGTATTTAGGCAGAGGCTGTGAAAATTATTTCACTATAGACTAGATGTACGTAAATTTTTTTAGGCATCAAAATAAATATTTTTTAAATATTTACAAAAAAAATCAGTATTTTTAAAAAAAAATTAATAATATTTTAAAAAATCATATTTTTTTCACTATTTATTTGAAAAATGAAGATTTCATCAATTATTACCAATTATAAGCTCCTTATTAGTAAAATTACAAAATGGCATCAAAAAAAGGAATTGCAACTACAGCTATAATTTTAGCTGCAATTACAGGTGCAAGTTTTTTGTTATGGATAATTCCTCAAGATATCGAAACAACTTTTGTTGTGTCTGATTATGAGAATTATTTAGATGGGGTAAAAAATATTCATGAAGTTTTAGAAGAATCAGTTGAGATTGAATATGATAATCTACGAACAGGAAAGATTTCCCCACAAGACTATATCAGAGTGACTGAAGTGACATCATCTCAAGTAACTACGCAGATAAGTGAATTTGTTACATCAAAACCATCTGAAGAATGGCAAACAAGCTACATCAGATACATGGATGCTCTAAAATCATTTAATTCCTATATTTTAGAAACCAAGGTTTTAGCCAAAATGATTGAAAATGACAGTACAGAAGATGAAATGAGTGAAACTTTGGAAAAAATAGACAGGTTAAAATTAGAATCTAAAGAATTTGTTAAAATCTCTGATCAATCAAGACCAGGCTAGCCTCAAAACCAAATTTTACTATTCATAATAGTTGGAAATTGTTAAAAGGGAATTCTGTAAGAGAAATTAGAATGTCTCAAAGAACAGGGAAAATTGAAAAAGATGTGAATCAATCGACTGCAAATAAATTACTAGTAATATGTATTGACAGAGATAACGACATAGGAGATAAGGCTGGAATCATAACACCTGTAATAGGCAGAGATGCGTGTATTGAGGCAGCTCAGAGATTAGCTTTGGAAGATCCCGAAGATGCAGATTCAAATTCAATGTTTGCAGCAATTAAAACATATGAAGATTTAATCAGTAAAGGATACCAAGTTGAGGTTGTAACTGTTGCAGGAGTCAAAAACAGAGGAGTTCAAGCAGATGAGAAAATTTTACTAGAAACAAGAAAGGTTTTAGAAAAATTTCCTGCAAACGGTGCAGTTATTGTTTCTGATGGCGAAGATGATGAAAGTGTCATACCAGTAATTCAAAATGTACTTCCAGTGGTATCAGTGCAACGTGTAGTAATGAAAGTTAGTAGAAGTGTTGAATACTCTTATGCGGTTTTTGGAAAATATCTTAAAATGCTTGCATATGATTCAAAATATTCTAAATTCTTTTTAGGAGTTCCAGGAATTCTTTTGTTAATTGGAGGAGTGGCAACTGTATTAGGTTATACTGCAGAAATATTTGCAGTACTTGTAAGTATTTTGGGTGCTGCGTTTTTAATTAGAGCATTTGATATTGATAGAGTGTTATCACATTGGTCAAAACCAACACCGATGGGTTTTATCAGAATGTTTACAATGGTTGCAGGAGTACTGCTAATTCTTTCATCAATACCAGCTGGTATTAGTGCTGTAGATCCAGAATTAGTTGAAGCAGATAAACAATTGATTTCAATAATCACAGACAAAGTAATTGTAGGTCAATTTGTATCAGGAATAATACCAATTTTATGGATTGGGATGGGTTCAATATTTGCAGGAACATTGCTAAGTAATTGGATAGGAGGAATTCCAAGACAAATTAGCGATACTTTGAGAATAATTGTATTGGGTGCGCTTTATCCAACCATATTACAATTTACCAACATTATGATTAATGATGAGCCCTCTCTTACTTTGATTCCACCATTATTAGGAGGGTTAGCAGCAACGTTGATCTCAGCCACAATTCTCTTTAAAAAATACAGAAAACATAAAGATCAAGAAATGATTTCAGACTGAATTCATTCTGAAAGATGCCCAAGCCTGCAAAGTATTCCTTACACAGGTTTCTTGAAGAATATTTTTACTCGTTTCTCATATTTAATGATACATCAAATTACAGAACGTAGAGAGTTTGGAATAGCACAAGAATACTGATCAAAGAAATCCCACTTGATAATGAAATAATTCCATTATGTTGTGTTAAAATGTATAAAATTCATACTTTCAAATCTGATTGTTATGCCTAGTTCAATCTGAATGACTTTTTTAAATATTATGGAAAATGATTTAAAAATCTAGACTGAATTTTGGTTCGATCAAGGTCAATGATTTTTTAGTATTGTGATTAACTATTTTTTTGTAATGTAAAGTATGATAAAAGAATTTTTAGGATTTTTATGGGATTTGATTTCAGGTAATTAATTATGACAAATAAAAATGAAAAGAGTATTAGTAATTTTGAATCAGGTAAAAAATTGAACCCAGATTATAAAAAAATGGCAATAGATCTTCTAAACACAGGAATGTGGGATCAGGGCAGATTAAGATTCATTTTAGAATGTATAGAAAAGAACAAACCAATTTACAAAACAGACAAGGCATATTTAGAATCCATGAACGAGCAATTAGAAGATAAGATACAAAAACTACAAGGAAGTGTGGTTAAAACAACGAAATTAAAGAAAAATAATTCAAATACATTAATTTCGGATAAAGATCTTGATGACATCCTCGATAAACAAAGATCAAAGACGGTAAAAACATCCATACCCATAAGAAAAAAGAAATCATTTTTTACAAAATTATTTTCCAGATAGATAACAAACTAAATTTTAACTCATGAATATCTCGAAACAGTTAGATGGTAGATTTAATTTAAAAATTCATTGTCAGAATTAACAGATAAACAACAAAGCGAGAATATCAAAAAAATGAAAAAAGATCTAAAACAACAAAAGAACGCCATTGAGAAATTAGAAAAAAAAATTAATTTTCTACTAGATCAAAATAAATTAAAAAAGAAATCAAAAATCTAATTGTTTATCATATTTATTGTAATTGTAGGCATGAATCTCACTTAATTATCATGAATGTAGTTAAATCTGAAAAATACAAATCCAATAATGAAGAATTTTAATCAAGAAAAACCCCACTTGTAGATGAAATCTATCTAATACGTGTCCGACCACCATTAATCACAAATTTAGCAAATTTTAAGGAAAATACAATCACATATCAAAAAAAGACAGATTTTAGATCTTTGTGATAAATAGGATTAGAAATTGTGGTCAAAATACTGATCAAGAAAAGCATCCACTTTGGGAATTGTGAAAATTTGGAGAAAATTGTGAAATTTGTAATGTGTAGATATTGGAGTGCCCATGCCATTGTGGAATGTAGAGGTTTGTGCAATCTGACACTCTATCTGACACCTTTTGTCATAATCTGTGCGTGAAAATTCAAAAGGCTTAATTCTGAAATGGATCAATAAATCCAATTTCTGAAAAACACTGATATCTTCTATCAAGTACGAATTATCAAATGGTGATCAAACATTAGTAAGATTAAGGATTTAGTTTTTCAGCTATCAGGCCTCTATAAGATATATGGTAAAAGATTAGAAAATGAAATTCAAAATGGAGATATTCCAAATCACATTGCCTTAATTTTAGATGGTAATAGGAGATGGGCAAAAAGACACCTAGCAATGCCAAAAAAAGGTCATTGGAAGGGAGCTGATGCAGTAGAAAATCTTCTTGACTGGTGCGAAGAATTTGATATTAAAATTGTCACTTTGTATGCACTTTCAGTAGAAAATCTTGAAAGAGAAGATGATGAATTGAAATATCTCTATGAATTAATTCAAATGAGATTAGAGAAATTATTGAATGATCCAAGAATTCATAGAAGTAAAATGAGAGTAAAAGGAATTGGAAGAATAGAGCTTCTCCCAGAATCCATTAAAGGAATTTTACAACAATTAGATGATGCAACAAAAGATTATGACAGTCATTTTCTAAATATTGCGCTTGCATATGGAGGACAGAATGAATTAGTAGATGCAGTAAAGAAAATTGGAAGTAAGATAAAAGACGGTTCTCTTAATGTAGAAGATATCAACAAAAAAGAAATTGAATTGAATCTTTACACATCACATTTACCACAATCATCACCAGATATGGTATTAAGGACTTCAGGAGAGAAGAGATTGAGTGGATTTCTAATGTGGCAAAGTGCTTATAGTGAATTAATATTTATGGATATTTTTTGGCCTGAATTTAGAAAAATAGATTTAATGAGAGCAATTAGAACATATCAAGTGAGGAAGAGGAGATTGGGAAAATGATTGAAGAAACGTCTGCAGGAATTGTATTATTTAGAAAAGAGGAATCTAAGAATTTATTTTTACTTTTACATTATCCTTCAGGTCATTGGGACTTTGTAAAAGGTAAAATGGAAAAAGGGGAATTAATTCATGAAACAGCTATAAGAGAAACAAAAGAAGAGACAGGAATTACAGATGTAACATTTGTGGAAAATTTTGAGGAATGGATTGAATATAATTTTCAATATCAAGGTGAATTAGTACATAAGAAAGTAGTATTTTTCCTGGCTGAAACAAATTCTAAAGATGTAAAAATATCTCATGAACATACAGATTACACATGGATGGATTATAACACTGCAATGGAAAAAACTACTTTTGATAATGCAAAAACAGTTTTAACAAAAGCACAGATGTTACTTTCCAAAACTCTGTAACTGTAATTCTTTCGCAACTTTTACAGGATTTTTAGAATTTAGAATAGTTCTACCTACAATTAGATAATTAGTTCCAGATAAGATTACTTCATTTGCATTGCCACCTTGTGTACCAACACCGGGAGAAAAGATACTCAAGTTTTTTCCTGCTTTTTTAGAACAGAATTGAATGATCTTTGGAAATGTAGCACCTACCACAATTCCATCAACTTTTGCAGTTAGAGCCCAATTCAAGAATAGTTGGTATAATTGTTGTTTTTGTCCCATTTTAATTTCCATATCATATGATAATTTAGCTTCAGGTGCACTCATATGACATAATGTGATCACGCCTTTCCCATTTTTATGAGCAGATTTTACTAAATTTTTTAAACTGTCAAGACCCATAATCGGATTTGCAATTACTGCATCAAATCCTAAATTCCATAAATGTTCAGCAGTCACTCTATTTGTATTTCCAATATCATTTAATTTGATATCAGCAATGGTTTGTAATCCATATCTATGTGCTGTTTTGTTAATTTTTAGAATTTCTTTGCCTCCCAATGGAAGAAGTAAATGGAAATTTAGTTTAATTCCACACAAAAATGGATGTAGTTGCTTTATGTTTTGAATTGTTTTTGATTCTAAATTTTTAACAGACAGATCATAATCATTGGCAAGAATTACTTTGCCATTAGTTTTTGAGATCTGAGAAAGTCTAGTTTTGAAGGTGGCCATAATCTACTAGTGGATGAGTGTCTTTCAATTTTATTATTTTGATATAAGAGTAACCATGTTCAGAAGGATTTGCTACAAATGCAGGTTGAGTGCCATTTACTGTAGAGAATTTTAAAAATGGGTTTTGTGGATCCGAATCCAATACGACATGACAAAAGTAGGATGTTCCTTCATCATTAAAATTCATGAAAACCCCAATTAGCCATTTATCACCATGAGGAAACAAGAACAATGGAAAGGGAATTTCCTCTATGCCCCAAGTAAGTTTTGCTAGACTTGACATATCTTCTAACTCAATAGGCTGATACCTGTCAAGCGTACCATTTCCAGGTTGCAATGTTTTAGGTAATGATTTTATTCTAACGATTGGAGAATAAAGTTTACTGGCATCAGAAGTTGTATCAACAATTTCAGATTCTTCCTTTCCACCCTTTAATCCATAACAAAGATAATGACCATTATTTTCTAGAGGTGTGTAATATACAATTGGTTTTTCTTTTAAAACATCCATCTGTACAGATAAAATTTTTTTTCCATTATAATCATGCAAAAATGAAACACGTGGAGCACGTTCTAATGCACAAACGAGCCTAGTGAATTCTAAAGTTGAATGAACTTGAATGTAACGTGGTAATTTATCAGTAGTCTGTAACTTGTCCACAGGAATTAGATGTCGGTTATCAAATTAAACTTATCCAAAACAAAGGAGCCTAGATTCTTCTATCAATCACATCTTTGACTTCAGGACCAGTTCCAATAATTGTAACAGGCGTGTTTAATTCTTTTTCAATATTTGTAATGAATGCTTTTGCATCTGCAGACAAATTATCATAAGAAGTTTCACCTGCACAATCAGTAAAGAGCACATCTAATTTCGTTATAGAAATTTGTGTTGCACCATTAAGCATGATTGCGCGCCTAGCTAAATCAAAATCAAAATCTGCAGCACGTCTTTGACGACCTGTAACTGTGCCAAATTCAGACCAACCTTTTTTTTCTGCATCTTCAAGTGAAAGTTCTTTGTCAAGAGGTCCAGTTCCAACGCGTGTAACATAGGATTTGAAAACGACAATCACTTCATCAACCTTAGTAGGTCCAAGACCAACATCAGCACAAATCCCAGAAGCAGTGACATCTTTGGAGGTAACAAAAGGATAGGTTCCATGCCATAATGAAAGAAAGGTTCCTTGCGTGCCTTCTACCAAGACATTTTCATTGGCATCAAGTGCAGAATTCACCTCTAAAGGAACATCCACGATTAATGATGATAAAGAATCAAAATCTTTTGCTAGTTTTAAAACTCTCATTGCGCGGTCAGCATTTGCAGGACCAGTTCCTGAACCAGTACTTCCAATTTTTTCTTTCAAATCTCCTTTTGAATCTCGAGTTAGATGTGTTTCTTCAATGATTCCACAGTGTTTATCAATAAATGCACGCCCTGTAACATCAAAATCTTGAATTTCTTTGTTGAGAACATCAGGATTAATTACAACTCCAGGTCCAATCATTACTTTGGCATTTTTATTTAGAAATCCACTGGGCAACATTCTTACCTTATACACTTTATCTCCATCTCTAATTGTATGACCAGCATTTGGACCAGCACCACCACGAACGATTATTTTTGGATTATCTTTAATTGCCAAATATGAGATGATCTTTCCTTTTCCTTCATCTCCAAAAAATCCGCCAACAACCACAGTTGATGTCATGTTGTTAAACGCCTATTTCGTTTATTTAAGCTAAAGTATTTTACATGATTTTATATTCAACACTGACGAGTTTAGATCGATGGTTGGTGAAAATTTTGCAGGAAATATTATTATCAACTTGGCAAATTTACCAGATTTTCTAAGAAGTCCAATTTTAAAAAAAAGAATGATTGAATTTTTTTCATTGTCTGATGCTGAAAAAATGGAAGTGATTAACAATGCATTAGAAGCTGGTCCTACAATTCCATTTCCTAACTTTTCAAAACTTTTTAAAACATGGCTCAAAATTTTAACAACGTTATCTGAAGAACAAAGAGAGGGACTATTTTCAGCATATATTACAGAGGTTGCTAGATCACCACAAAAACTAATCACTTTCAATATTGATGGAATTTTAGAGATATTTTTGACATTGGATGAAAATGAGAGAGAAATTCTTGCAAAAACAATTAAAAAAATAATCAGTGGTTTGGATGAAGATTCAAAAAGACGAATAATGATAGTTATTCCTGAAAATGCTAAAAAACATTTGAATTTTTAGACATTTGCAGGCTCATCAGGTTTTCTATTATCTTCGTTGGAATAATCAATTACTTCTCCTTCCGGAGATAATACACCTACAAAGATTTTCTCATGCTTTTTCAATAATTTTCTGTGATCCAGCATAGACATGTCTAATTTCATTTCATTCATAACCATAATTTGATATTCTTTCCATTCAGCCCAACATTTGTTACATGTGGGATATTTTGCAGCTACAACTCCAAGTTCTTCACTATCAGGAATAGAATTCTTACATTTGGTACAAGTTTGACTCATGAAAATTGAGAATAGAGAACTCCTTTTATCTTTTTTTGAATGTAAAACAATAATAATTATCAAAGAACTGTGTGGGCATGAAGATAAAATGCCCAAAATGCAAAAAAGATGCTGAATTGGCAATGGATTATTCAGTTGTTAAATGTGGTTCTTGTGATCTGGATATGAGTTATGGAGAATATGTAAAATTTGTAGCTCATAATGAACCAAAATATTCAGATATTTTAGGAGATTATGCAAGCAGTACAGAAGGCCATACTTCAGGTTCTTTGGATGAATGGGATTAACAAAATAGTGTAATGATTCATCAGATTAAAATAATTAGTTAAACTCATTTCTATTCATCATTGGAATTTTTATTAGAAAATATTCTTAACTTGGTAGGGTTTTTGGTAGGACTTGCAATCGGCATAATGTCATATATTGGATTTAGAAATACAGGAAGTCCAACATTATTTAGATTAACAATTGCATTTTCTTCAATTAGTTTAGGATTTTTCGTCATATGGACAGGATACATGCTGGAAGACTTTGTAACAAAAACAGGAAGTGTGGAAAGATGGATTCAAACTCTAGGAATTGCAGTTCAAACAGTTGGATATTTTTTTATTGCATTTTCACATAGCATAAAATCATTCTTTCCAAAATCTAGTTACTTTAGATCAGTAGGAATAATTCCACTATTCCTAGTTTCATCTGTTCAATTGGAGCATATTTTTAGATCGTTATCATTTATCCTCTTAGCATATGGTGCAATTGAAACAATGTTATCGTATTTTGATAATAAGAATAAAGGGGCAATTTCAGTTTCTGTAGGATTGGGGCTTTTGGCATTGGGGGAATTTGTGGGGTGGTATTCATTTGTATTTCCTGAATCAATTTTATACTCAGCATCAATGATTGTCAAAATTGGTGGATTGATAGCATTATTCATTCCAGTAAGCAAAGTGCCATTAACAAAGATAAAATTTGATGATTTAGAATAATTACTGTTAGGCTCAAAATTTCAAAGAATCAAAAATTTGTCAAATTCTTTTATCTTTTTAGTATATTGGAAAATATCAGTGTCCTATCATAGAAATTAAGATAATTATCAATAAGTAAATGGCCGAATATAGAACACATATGAAAATTATTGGAGACATCCTAGCAACAACAAGGGATGACTTGCAAGACGAAGATGGAGCATCAGTTACTTATCTAATTAGAAAAGCCAATATTTCACATTCAAGGATTTCAATCATTTTGAAAACTCTAGTATCACAAGGACTCTTAGAGAAAGTAGAGAATCAAGGTTCAAACAAATATAAAATTAGCCAGCCAGGAAGAGAGTTTTTACAAGCATATTATAGATTCACAAACTTTGCAGATAATTTTGGATTAAGCATATAGTAATTTATCAAATTCGTCTAAATTATCATCAAAATCATCTTCAGAACCACCATATACATAATCTGCAGTTTACATATTTTCCAAATTATAGCATAAGATGTTAAAAATGCATTCAAATGTAAATGATAATTAAAGAAAAAAAATAAGAATGATCATTGAAAGTAAGTTGTGACAAAGAGGGAATTGAGAAAGCTTCTCAAATAATCAGTCAAGGTGGAATCGTAATTTTTCCAACAGATACAGTTTACGGGATAGGATGTGATCCATACAATAAAGCATCAATAGAAAAAATATATAAAATAAAATCCAGAGACACTACAAAATCAGTTCCGGTTTTAACATATTCCATAGAAACAGCTGAAAGAATAGCTCAATTTGATCAATTTACTAAGAAAATTGTTAAAAAATTTTGGCCAGGCCCACTAACAATAATTTTGAAAGTGACAGATAAAAAAATAAAAGAATCAATGAATTTGAAAAATAAAATTGCTATTAGAGTGCCTGATCATAAATGCACATTAGAGTTGTTAAAAAAATGTAATTATCTTGTTGGAACTAGTGCAAATATTTCTGGAAATTTATCATATACAAATCCAGAAGAATGTTTAAAGAGTTTACAAAATTATGACGTTTTTGTTGATGGTGGAATAATTACCAGTAGTGGTGAATCAACTATTATCGAGATAGAAAATGAAGAAATCAATATTATCCGGGAAGGTTCTTTAACTAAAGAAGAAATTTTACAATTATGAATCTTATAATTACTTGTCCTAGGCACTTAGAACCAGAAACTGAAGATGAATTAATAGATATTTTAGGAGAGTTTGGGGATTCGGATGTTAAAATTACAATTACTAACATGTCAGGAATTTTGACTGCCGAAACAAAACTTGATCCTATTGAAATTGTAAGAAGAATCAAAGAAATGCTTCTTGATGAGCCATGGAGTGTAAGATATTGTAAAAGAATCATACCAATACAGAGAGTTATTGAATCTAAAATTGAAGAAATTGAAGAAAGTGTAGTAGAACTATCTGATCAAATTTTAGATGAGGAGACATATAGAATATCAATTGAAAAAAGAAATTCAGATTTATCAAGTAAAGAGATAATCACAAGAATAGCAAATAAAATAAAAAATAAAGTTTCTCTTGAATTTCCAGATAAGATTCTATTAATTGAGATTTTAGGCAATAAAACAGGAGTGTCTATTCTAAAAAAATCGGATATACTTAGTACTGAAAAGACTAAACGAAGTATGTCAGAATAATACAGCAGCCTTTTCAACCAGAATATCAGCTAAAGGATTTTTTGAATGTATTGAATTAGTATGTTTTGTAGTTATTTTGAAATGTTTTTTTAGAAAAGATTCATTATTTTTTGAAAATATTGTTGTGGAGATTGGCATCAATTCCAGATATAAAGAATTCAGAGTTTTTTTATTTCCTATTGCAATAATTGTGAAATCCATATTTGGCTTTATTCCAGCATTTTTAATTGCATCAGAAATTTGTGTAGTTAAAGCAAATCGCATTATAATATCAGTTTCAAGTTTATTTGAAAGTAAAATAGAATTATTTTCAGATTCAATGGATAATGAAATAATTTTTTTTAAATGATAGTTATTTAAAATAAAATTACTAGAAACAGCTTGAAGGAGAATTTTAGGATATCTTTTTCTTAAGTCGTCTATGAATTTTACGTCAATTGATTTTTGGCCCTTTATTCCGATAACTTGGATTGTTTTTTTAGAAAATTCAAAACTAATTTTTTTTGATGAGCCCCCATGAATAACAGGAATTATACTTACAAGATCATTTTCTTTTATTATTGTAGATTTTCCATCCATTGCAGAAGAGTCAGCCCCGTTAATTGCAATTAAAACATTATCAGTGTCAAGTTTAGGAGTATCTACAGGTTTTAATTCTAAAAGTAAATTGATCATTTCTCGGATGGTTAGATCGGATTTATCAATTTTCAGCTGTTCCATCGGAAAAGACTTTTTTGCGCCACCTACGAATTTTACAATGAACATACCGATATCTAATTTAAAATTGATAAATAATATTTAATTTATTATTCAGTTTTTTCTTCCACATTATCAGAAGATTCCACTTCAGCAGGCATTTCTATGATAGTTTCATCCCCTACAACAGATTCATTATCCATAACGATTTCATCATCTACAACAGATTCAGTTATTTCTTCGGCAACAATATCTTCAGTTAATTCTATTTCAGATGGTTCATCAACTTGCTGTTCAGATTTTGATGCTGTGATTCTAGCCTGTTTTGCTTTTTCTTCACGGATTTCTTTTTTGATAAATTTTGTAATATATCCTGCAATTTCGTTTTTCAGTCCTTTAGAACGTACTATGGAGACTTGATCTAATGCCTTTTTGTTATCAGCAAAATCTTCACCAAATTTAGATTTGTGATCTACTAGAACTTCATATGAAATTCGCTTTATTCTATCCACTAGGCATCTAAAGAAAGGGGGTATTTTATACCTATATTCCAAGAAATGAATTTGAATTTATTTCTAACAAAGAGGCCATCTCATCAAAAGATTTACCTAAAATTTTTGAAGCACAGAAAATCACACTGGGGATAAAGCTAATTTGCCCAGATTTCATTTCAAAACATCTTGAAAATCTCACAGGACCATCAGTTTCAACAAGAATTTGAGATTCATTAGTTTTTGACAATAAAGTTTGCTTGTCATTTGCATAGATCATCACAGGTCCGTAGGATACAAAAAATCCCATATCCATAGCTTTTTGAAGTTGTTTTTTACTTCCATCAAACCAATGCAATAAGGCGTGTTTTGTATTATATGAAGTCATAATTTCAAAAATATCATCGAGACTTTTTCTTGAATGAATTGATACTGGCTTGTCAAATTTTTCAGCAAATGACAGTAATGTTTCAAATACCTGGATTTGTTTTTCTGCATCTTCATTTTTATCAACATAAGTTGGATCTAATCCAATTTCTCCTATTCCAGCAACATTATCGTGATTTTCTTCAATCAATTTAGAAATATTTTCAATTTCATCATTAGCACATTCAGGATGAATGCCTATGAAAGGTAAAATCAGATTACTTTTTTTAGCAAGTTCTAATGTCTGTAATGAATTATTATAATCCATTGAAACACAGCATGCCTTAATTTTCAAATATTCCATTTGCTTTAAAAGAAATTCCATATCTGAAACATACTCAGAATCAGACAAATGTATGTGAGAATCAAAATACCAAGTCATTCTTTATCAATCAACCAAATAGTCTGTATAAATCGATTCCTTGGTGACATTTTTTCACTCGTTATCTTTTTTCGGAAAAAATTAAAACTAAATTCATGAAATCATCGGAATTAGGATTATCTGCAATGTATAGAATTCTAAAGAAAGCAGGTGCAGAAAGAGTAAGTGACGAATCAGCAGAGGAATTGAGGAGAATAATTGAAGAGATTGCAGACGGCATTGCTAAAAGTGCAGTCGATATGGCTTCTCATGCTAGTAGAAAAACGATAAAAGGGGAAGATGTGAAGTTGGCTTCAAAGCCATTTAACAAATTCTGATCTAAAGAGTTTAATTATTCATTTTGTGTTTTTTAAAACGGTACTCTGGCAGAACGGTTATGCGTGAGCCTGCAAAGCTTATACAAGGGGGTTCGACTCCCTCGGGTACCTTATTCTACTATAACCTGTCCACTCATCCAAGGATGAAGAGTACAAAAATAATCATATGTGCCTTTTTTATCAAAATCAACAGTAAACGATTGATATGGATCTAGATGTCCACTGTCAAATAGTTCAGAAGGTTCATCATAAAATCCTGAAGTTACACTGTGAAATGCAGAATCTTCATTTATCCATGTAACTTGTTCTCCAGAATCAATAACAATACGAGAGGGAATGTAACATCTATCAATCTTCTCACATCCAGGTCTGGAAGATTTTGTAGGCATTATAATGTCACCTGTAACAACAACCTCAGATTCTTCAGAATTTTCCTCAGTGGAAAAATCTGAAATCATTAAAGCGATTATCATAATTACAATAACTGCAATAATTCCAATTATCATTATTTTTTTTAGCAAATCACATCATTTCCTTTTCAGAGTTATTACATAATTACCTAATTCTCTAAATATATAACACATTAGAAGACATAATTGTCTCAAAACGGAAATGGATTGTTAGAATACATACCGGGCTCACACACATTGTTAGTTCAAAAGAATTCCAGTCCCCCACTAGAAGGATTTGCAGAAAATATACAAGAAAGTATTCACGAGTATGCGGAAAATTCAAAAAATGAAGTAGAGAAAGGAAATAATTTCCTTCAATGGATTTTAACAAGAGTTTTTGAGGCCACCGAAGATGATGCTGCTGATGCAATTGTAGACGGAGCAAATGATCTAGGAATTGATGCCTATCTTCCCGTAGATTTCTCAGATAATACTATTAGATTATTTCAATCAAAATACGGAACATCGCATTCTTTAGAAGCTATTGCAAAATTCAAAGAAGACGCACAAAGATTACTTGCAAAAGACGTGGTGAAAATGAGACCCGAACTTGCTCAACTTGTCACAAAAATTAAAGAAAAAAATCT
This sequence comes from uncultured Nitrosopumilaceae archaeon, assembly GCA_942490965.1. GTDB lineage: Archaea > Thermoproteota > Nitrososphaeria > Nitrososphaerales > Nitrosopumilaceae > Nitrosopumilus. The sequence goes on from CALNZF010000108.1 coordinate 20,580, forward strand.
AAAGATAAAATGTTGTTATGTAACAGATCAAGACGTAGACTATACTGATGATCTAGTAGAAATCATAGACCAAAAAGTAATAATTCAAAAACTATGGGATAGAATAAAAAAACCAGCAGCTGGTAAAAAATCATCTATCAAATTAGAAAGAATGTTAAGACATGAAAACACCATTCTAGGGATTTTGAAGTTACGTGAATTAACTGAATTTGTAAGTAAGAATAAAGATTATGTCTTTGAATCCAACATTAGACAATGGATGCAGTTTAAAACTACAGTTAACAAAGGGTTAAGAGAAACCTTACAAAGTAACCCAGGCAAATTTTTCTTTTACAACAATGGAATAACTATTGTAGTTAGTGATTTTTCGGAGTTAGGTGAAAACATGATTGAACTTCATGCACCTCAAATTGTTAACGGAGCACAAACATCAAACTCAATTCTTGATCATTCAAAGAGAACAAAAAACATGGATGGTTCAATGACGGTTACAATTATCAAAGCAGATGATGAACAAGAACAAAACAACATTACAAAATATAGAAATTCTCAAAATTCAGTGAGAGGAAAAGATCTAGTTTCATTAATGGATTTTCACAAATCAGTGAAAGCACAGCTGAAAAATTGTGGTTATTTTTATGAGATTCAAGCAGGTTCTTTTGATACAAAAACTAAATCAAAACAATGTGAGTATGACGGAGATGCAATATACAACAACTATCTTCCAGACAATCATAAAAAAGTCATTGTTGCAAAAGATGCAATACAATCACTAGTTGCAGGAATTGAACAGAGGCCTACAGAAGCATATAGTTCACCAGCTCAATTTCTTCCAAGAGGAAGTAAGTATGATGACATATTTAATGAGAATCTTAAAGATGATTATAGAATTTTACTATATCCGTATCTTGTGAAAGAATTTGCAAAAAAATCATTGAAATATGGAAAACAAGGAGGTCATAAAACAAAAAGGTATGCAACATTATTTTATGTTGCAGTATATTTTAGAATACTTCATAAAAAAATTCTCGAGTCAAAAGGAGATTTTAAAGGGGATGTGAGAAAATTGGAACCAATTTTTCGTAGTTTTAAACTTAATTCTAGAATTTTAAAGATTGCAGATGTAGTTGTGACGAAATTTCTTGAAGATACAGTAGTGGATGATGAGATTGAATTGGCAAATACCAAACATAATTTCTTTTCTCAACATGTTTGGAATGATTCAATGCTTCGAGTAATTGATAAAAAAATCAGACAAGAAGAAGATGAAATTTTAGCATTGAAAAAACTCACATCTAGTTTATTTTAATTTCAAAGGTAGTAGTCCAACCAAGTAAAAATCTTGCAGGAGGTTTACATTGGTCAGACTGCCTACCTAAATTGAGTATAAACCAGTAATATTTAACATAATTTTTTTAAACATGGTTTATTCCAGAATGTTTTTTATATCGAGTGAAAAGAGCAGTGTTACTTGGGTAAAAAAGAAAAATGCATAATTTGCAGTGATCTAATAGAACTTCATTTCAAGGCTATGGAAGAATGGAAAATTGATGGCACATTATGTGGTAAATGTTATTCAAAAAAACTTAGCGAATATTATCCAGGTGAACACGTTAGAGTGAACAAACATCTAGATTAATTCTATTCTAATTTTGAAAGTTTGTTTATGTTAATACAATTCCAAACAAGTGGATCACTTTTTACATCAGTTTCTTCTAAAAATTTAATGTCAGTAATTATTTTTTTCTTTTTTAGTAAATTAACTTGAAAACTTGAAAATTTCTTACAATTGCATTTGTTAAATAGACAGACATCCCCGTCACCCTCATCATGATCTTGGGCTTCATGACTGCAATTGCATATTGCATCTTTCTTTACATCACCAAGTAATTTTTCAACATATATCCCCAATCTAAGATATGCTTCACCATCATGACCTTTTTTGAATCGTTCATAATTTTCAGATTTTGGTAATTCCTTAAAAAAAGATAGATTCGTGTCAGGTTTTTGTGAATCTGAACCCATGATAAACCAATATTTGTCACCGATCTCTAAAAATCTAATTTTAATTGATGGATCTACCCAAGAATGTATTGTGTCATGCCAGAGTGAAGCTGCTTCTTTCCTATCAGTAAATAATGGAACAACATTCATCCTCAGATCATAATATCTATACGCAATACCTACAAAGTCATCAAACCAAGGAATTGGTGATTGTGAAGGCATTGCACGAAAATCAAGCCAGAGCTTATTTATCTGATCTGAATTAGTGGTAATACCCTTATATCATAGTTTTAAAATTAGTTACATATGGCTTCCTATAGAACCAGTATGCAAATTGTTGCAGATTTACTAGATGCAACTCAACAGTCTGGCCAAGAAGGCATCAAAACGACATCACTTCTTACAAAGGCAAATCTATCACATTCAAGATTATCAAAATTCTTGGAAAATTTGACAGGAGCTGGTCTAATCAACAAAATAGAATTTGACGGTAAGAATACTTTTGTAATTACTTCAAAGGGCAGACAATACTTGGACTCTTACATAAACTTCTCAAGTATTGCAGGGTCATTTGGATTAGAACTTTAAAATTTATTTTCTAGATCTTCTTTTTGCATTAAATGCTTGTCGTTCTTTTCTTTCTTTGAAAGAACTGTAAAGAACAATGATAATTATTCCGGCTATAGCAATCCACATTAATTCAAAATAAGGACGATCACGAATTTCTCCTGATGATGGTTCAACAAATGCAATTGGAATAGTTACAACCATAAAAATTAAAATTACTAATAGATATTTATCCACAAATCACTGGATTTACAAAACCATATATCTTTTTGATTTAAGAAAATCAATAGCAAAATGGCAAAATTACTTGAAATGATCGGATTAATTCTTGTGGCAATAATGTCGCTAGGTTTTATGGGAATATTACAACCAACCATTGATCCAGGATTATCACCATTGTTTTGGGGTTGTGCAGGTGCCACCCTCATGATAATAATCTATAGGAAGATGAAAAATAAGAAAGAGGAAAAAGAAAGTTAGAATATTTTTAGATATCGTTAAGGATTGATCAATAGTTAATGAACCGACAGATCTATAAAGGACAATTTCAAGTAAATTACAAGGCGAATTATGTGACAGATCAAACAAAACAATGGTGGGAAGGTTTAGGAAAAGAACTAGAAACAGACATAGAAACAGTTATTGAATCAAATTAACAATTATCTAAAATTTTAAAAATTTAACAGAGCCTTGAACGGGGTACGAACCCGCGACCTAACGCTTACGAGGCGTTCGCTCTACCAGGCTGAGCTACCAAGGCACGTTTGGATAAATCCATCAGAGTTAATAAAAAGCCTTTCCGAAATGGACTAAATGAAAAAAACAATTTCAGGGATTAGAGGGATATTTGGAGATGATTTAAACCTAAAAGATGTACTTGAATTTTGTAATAATTTTTCATCATTAATTAAATCAAAAAAATGTGTTATAGGAAAAGATACCAGGCCTTCAGGATCAATGATAAAAGATACAGCAAGTGCGGCATTAATGAAAAATGGAATTAATATTTTTAATTTAGAAACAGTTCCAACCCCAGTGGTTTTTAGAGAAGCAAGAAATTATGGTGCAGGATTGGTAATTTCTTCATCCCATAATCCATTAGAATGGAATGGAATGAAATTCATCATTGATGGACGAGGGATAAATGAGCATGAACTTCCTCAAATTATCCAGCATCAAGAAATTCTAAAAACAAAAACAGGTATTGAGAGTAAAATATCAACATCATACATAGAAGATGCAAAAAAAATCATAGGAAAATTAGAAAACAGGCCAGAAATTATAGTGGATATTGGAGGAGGTGCAGCCAAAGGCTTTGCTCCAGAATTATTAAGAGAAATTGGATGCAGTGTTAAAGTAATTAATGAAAATATTTCTGCATGTTCAAGAGGGCCTGACCCCACATCAGATAACTTATCAGAATTAATAACTACAACCAATAAAAAAGATATTGGATTTGCATTTGATCTAGATGGAGATCGATTAGTGGTAGTCAATGATGGAAAAAAACAAACGCCAGATGTCACACTTGGATTAGGCGTAGCAAAATCATTAGAGTTAGGATATAAGAAATTTGTTCTTAGTATAGATACTAGTGTTTCAGTTGAAAAGTTCATCAAAGAAAAGGGTGGAACTGTACAAAGATCCAAAGTAGGAGAAGCAAATGTGATAGATCTCATGTTAAAAAATAATGCTCAAGCTGGGGGCGAAGGAAGCAGTGGGGGTTTTATTTTACCAGAATTCAATTATTGTAGAGAAGGAATTCTTACAAGTGGTCTTATTGCATCTATGTTAGGCAGTACAGAATTTAATGAAGTTCTAAATCACATGGAAAGTTATAATCAAATAAGAGATAAAACAAAAATTGATTCAGATTTTCATGACAAAACAATTGAAGAAGTAAAATCCAAATTTTCTAAAAACTATTCTGAAATAATTACATTGGATGGGATTAAAGGAATTATCGATGAAGACAGTTGGGTATTAATTAGAAAATCAAATACAGAAGATATCATCAGAGTTTCAGCAGAATCAAATAACGAAGAGAAATGTAAAGAGATAGTCAAGGATGCAATAAAAATGGTAAATCAAAGTTATGAAAAAATTAGATGAAACTTCAATAATTGGAATTTTTCAGAAAGGATTAGGTAAAAAGAAATTTGATTCAGAAGATGTCGAAGTTTTTAATTTAGGTAAAAACAAAATTGTAGCAAAAACAGACACATTAGTAGAAAGTACAGATATTCCATCTAAAATGAAATTATCCGACGCAGCAAGGAA
>CALNZF010000109.1:0-9946 GCA_942490965.1 uncultured Nitrosopumilaceae archaeon
AAAAATTCAATTCAATAGGCGGTTATCAAAAACCCGAACTTGTTGAAGATTCAGTTAAACTTGATTCAAATGAGAATTATGTGATTCCAAAACAATTTCAAAACGATATAATTTCTTTGGCCAAAAAAAATTCTGACATTAGGGAATATCCTCTGGGGGGAGTTGAAAGGTTGATTGATACAATATCAAAATTTGTTAAAATTCCATCATCCATGATTGGTGTTGGAAATGGATCTGATCAAATTTTGGATTTGATTCTTTCTAATTTTGCATCAAAAGAAACCAAAGTTCTCACATCCAATCCTACATTTGGGTTTTTTGAAGAACGTTGTAAATTATACAATATACCATTAACTGCAATTCCATTTTCTGATGATATGAAATTAGACATTAAGGATTTTCTAAAGGAATCTAAAAATGCAGATATCCTTTATCTTGACTCTCCAAACAATCCTACGGGTTTTCAATTTTCTAAAAATGAATTACAAAAACTTGTAAAATCTTTTGCTGGTCTTGTTATAATTGATGAGGCATATGGGGAGTTTAGTGAATATTCTCTTTCAAGCATGGTCAAGACTCAAAACAATTTGATTGTCGTTCAAACTCTTTCAAAATCATTTGGATTGGCTGGATTGAGACTGGGTTATTTTATTGCAAGTAAACAATTCACTGAAACTTTTATGAATGTTTTACAATACCCATATCCTATTAGTACAATTACAATTGAATCCGGAATTCATGCTCTGGAAAAATCAAAACTCATGAAAGATGCTATTGATAGTATCAAAACTGAAAGAAAAAGAATTATTGAAACTCTGCAATCTTTTGATGCCTTTGAAGTGTTTGATTCCAAGGCTAATTTCGTGCTTTTTGATGCTCATGGTGCCTACAAACGTGTTTATTCTGCACTTGCTGAACAGGGAATTTCAATTCGTAAACTTGGAAAAATTGGAAATCATGATGGATGTCTTAGAGTAACTATTGGAACAAAGGAAATGAACTCAAAATTCTTACTGGCTATTCGTGATTTATTGGGATGACTTTAACAAAAAAATCTGAAGGGATCTATACAGATGATTCTCAGATTCAAATACTCGATAAAATAGATGCAGTAATTTTTGATTGCGATGGCGTATTAATTGATATTACAAAATCATATGATCTAGCAATAACAAAAACAACCCAATATGTTTTGAAAAATCTGGCAAAAATTGATTCATCCATTGACGTTGATTTTAAAATTATTGATGGGTTCAAATCCACTGGAGGATTTAATGATGAGGTTGATTTGACTTATGCTGCTATAATCTCCCTTGTTGCTGCCAAAAAATTAGAAAAAGATCAAACCAGTTTTATCTTTGATGTGATTCAAAACTCTGATTCTAGCGGAATTATATCTGTAGAAAAATATATTGAAAATCAAATTGATATATCTGATATTAAAAAACAACTATCCTACCCTGGAACTCATCATGACAATCCTTTGTATCGTATATTTGATCAAATTTTTTATGGACCGGAATTGTATCAGAAATTATTTAACAATGCTTCAAACTTTTCTGAACCTGGTCTAATTGAGCAAGATGATGTAATTCTAAATGACATTTTATTTGAAAAATTACAGAAAAAATTTAATTCAAAAATTGCCATGGTCACTGGAAGAGGAAAAGAATCTGTAAGATATTCTTTAAAATCACTATTGACAAAATTTAATTTATCAAATTCCATGTTTCTTGAGGATGAACCGCGTGAACTTGCAAAACCTAATCCAACATCTCTTTTAAATTCAATTCAAGGAATGAATTGCACTTTGACTCTCTATGTTGGAGATTCTATGGAGGATTTTATTATGGCCAAAAGAACTACTGATTTAGGACATAAGACCATATTTTGTGGAATTATTGGCACTAGTAAAAATCCACAAGAGAAATTGCAATTATTTGAGAAAAATGATGCTATTTTGGCACTGGATTCAATCCATCTGTTACCAAAGGTATTAAATTTAGAATGATGGAAATTACATAATCTGTGAGAAAAATGGCACCACGAAAGGCATCAATTAAACGAAATACAAAAGAAACTAGCGTTTCTGTATCTGTGAATCTTGATGGATCAGGCAAGACATCTATTAAAACTGGAATAAAATTCCTAGATCACTTGGTTGTATCATTTGGAACACATGGAATGATGGATCTTAAAGTTGATGCAAAATCAAATGATGGTATAGAACACCACTTGATTGAAGACACTGCAATTACAATGGGACAAACAATTGACAAAGCACTAAGTTCTAGACGTGGAATTACTAGATTCAGCTATGCATCTGTTCCAATGGATGAATCTCTTGCTGAGGCTTCAATAGATCTAGTAAAACGTCCATTTTGGAAATTGACATTGTTAATCAAACGAAATAAAATTGAGGATGTATCAAAAGAGGATCTTGAACATTTCTTCCAATCGTTATTACAAAATCTCAACAGCTGTATCCACCTTACTGTAAAGTATGGAGATAATGATCATCACAAAGTAGAGGCTGCCATAAAATCACTTGCAGTTGCATTAAGAAATGCATCATCCCTAGATAAAAAACAAAAAGGAATTCCAAGTACAAAAGGTTCAATGTAATGACAAGTGTTGCAATTTTTGATTATGGCGCTGGAAATATTTTCAGTCTGAAAAATTCACTTGAAAAAGTAGGAGCTGCAGTTGATGTGATAACAAATTTTGATGATGCAAATGTTTATTCTGGATTGCTACTTCCAGGTGTAGGCAATTTTGATCCTGCTATGAATAGTATTAGAAATTTTTCCAAGATTCAATTTAAAGAATATGTTGGAAACATGCCTGTTCTAGGTATTTGTCTTGGAATGGAAATGTTTTTTGAAAAAAGTGAAGAAGGGAAAGAGAAAGGCCTGAATGTCATTGACGGTGAAGTAATTATTCTTCCATCTTCGATGAAAGTGCCACACATGGGATGGAACAATCTAGAAATAAAAAAACCTGGAAAAATTCTTGAAGGAGTAAAAGATGGTTCATGGGCATACTTTGTTCATTCGTATAGAGTAAAACCCAATTCTAATGATGTCATAACTGCTGAATCTGATTATGGAATTAAAGTTCCTGCTGTGGTGGAGCATGATAATTTCTACGGCACACAATTTCATCCTGAAAAATCAAGTGGCGTAGGAAAAATAATGTTGGAGAATTTTCTCAAAGAGTGCAGAAAATGAAAATAATTCCTGCAATTGATCTAATGGATGGCAAAGTCGTTAGATTGTACAAGGGGGATCCTAAGCAAAAAACCGTATACAGTGACGATCCTGTAAACATTGCACAAAAATGGGAATCTGCAGGTGCAGACATTCTTCATTTAGTTGATCTGGATGCAACTCTTGGGATTGGCTCTAATCTTGATATGATTAAAAAAATTCTCAAATCTGTTTCAATTCCAGTTGAAGTTGCTGGAGGTTTGCGAGATAGACCACTGGTTTTAGAGGTTGCAAAATTATCAAAACGAATTGTACTGGGAACTTTGGCATTCAAAGATAAGTCACTATTGAAATCATTATTGTCTGAACTGGGAGCAGAAAAAATTGTAATTTCAGTTGATCATAAAGATGGCGAAATTGTAATTCATGGTTGGCAAAAAGATACTGGGATTAAATTAATCCCTGCAATTAATGAATTTCTAGAAATGGGTTTTACTGAATTTTTACTAACAAATGTTAGTCGTGACGGCACTATGGAAGGACCAGACTTGGAATTTTTAGAGAAAGCATGCAACTTGTCTAATGCAAATGTTATTGCAAGTGGGGGGATTTCTAATATTTCTGATGTTAAGGATGTAAAAGAAAAAAATGCGTTTGGAGTAATTCTTGGTAAAGCACTATATGAGAATAAAATTTCAATTCAAGAGGCAAAAAAATTATCATGACATTGACTAAACGAATAATTCCCTGCTTGGATGTAAAAAATGGTAGAGTCGTCAAGGGATTGAACTTTGAATCAATTAAGGACGCAGGAGATCCTGTGGAATTGGCAGAAAAATACAGTAATGAAGGTGCAGATGAGCTAGTTTTTTTAGACATAACTGCATCTGACGAACAACGAAAAACAATCAAAGATTTGGTTAGAAAAGTAGCTTCTGTAATTGATATTCCGTTTACCGTAGGTGGCGGGGTTAAATCTCTAGAAGATGCAAGAAATATTTTACTTAATGGTGCTGATAAAGTCGGAATCAATACTGGCGCAATAAAAAATCCTAAAATTATTACAGAATTAATGGAATTATTTGGACGACAATGTGTTGTGGTAGCTGTTGATGCAAAAAGGAATTACAACATTGATGACTCAAAAAATATTTTTACTGAAAATGATAAACAGTTTTGGTTTGAAGTTTTCATTTATGGTGGAAAAGAAGGGACTGGAATGGATGTTATTCAATGGGTTAAAGATGCTGAAAAATTAGGTGCTGGTGAGATTCTTCTTACTAGTATTGACAAGGATGGAACCAAAGACGGATATGACATTTTACTGACTAAAAATGTCGTTGATTCTGTAACTATTCCTGTTATTGCTTCAGGAGGCTGTGGAAAACCTGATGACATGATTGATGTTTTCAAGGAAACAAACGTTGATGCGGCATTAGCTGCCTCGATATTTCACTATGAGACGCATGGAGTAAATAGTGTAAAGTCATACTTGAAAAACAGAGATGTTCCTGTAAGATTATAATAGCTAATTTTAGATTTCTCACCATGGAAAAATCCACTGATGAGATAGATTTTGAAAAAAGTGATGGTCTTGTACCTGTAATTGTTCAGGATGCAAATACAAAAGATGTTTTGACATTAGCATATGCAAATAAAGAATCCCTAGCACTTGCAAAAAAAACTGGAAATTCTTGGTTTTGGAGTCGTTCCAGAAATAAACTTTGGATGAAAGGCGAAGAATCTGGCAACACTCAAAAAATTAGAGAAATTTTAGTTGACTGTGATTCTGATGCAATTATTTATCTAGTTGAACCATCTGGTCCTGCATGCCATACTGGTGAAAGAGTTTGCTTTCATAATTCTTTAGAAAAATAAATCAGCATACTGGTTCGTAATTATCTTCATCACCTGGAAGAATATCTTTAGTAATTTTAAATTCTAAATTAGGATAATCTGTTCCTCTAAAAACAACTCTCCAATCACCTACAAAATCATCTGCAGAACAAAATCCTCTCGCTTTTGAAAGTTGTGGTTGTAAATAGTAATTGAATGCTGAATTATCAGAGCCATCAAATGGTATTGTTAGATAAACTTCATAGTGAGTGGCGTTTAATGGTCTAAGAAATGCCACTTGACCCTTTTCATCAAATCCTAATCCTCCAGTTCTGAGAAAAATTTTCTCCCCCAAAACATATTCACTTCGATCAATCTGAAATGGTCCTGAAGTTAACCACTCTCTTTCTTTTGGCGAATATTCATTTTCTAAATTTATTTCATCAATTCTATCTAATTTTTCTTGAATTTCTGGAGTGATCTTCTTCTGGGTATAATTCTTTATTTAGAGTATCTTCAACCTCCATAGAATTTGACTCTTGATCTGTTATTGCAATGATTCCTACTATTACTATGATAATTCCTATGATAATTGGAATTGCAATTTTACCATTCATAAAAATACTCTTATAAAAATCTCTAAAAACCTTCCTCATGATTGTTAATTCCAAAAATTTTTATTTTTTACCTCTTATTCCCCTTATGATCTTTAGTATTCACTATATTTTTTAACCATTAAATTAAGTATTACTTAACTTGATATTAGGATTTTTTATGTGTCTTTTCATAGGAGGTACTATTCTTGACTAGAACCTCATTACAATGCAGAGAATGTAAAAAAGAACATGATACTGCTTTCAAATATGTATGTGAAGATTGTTTTGGACCACTTGATGTAAAATATAATTTTCCTAAATTAACAAAAGAGACATTTACAAATCGTGAACATACCTACTGGAGATATTTTGAATTACTTCCAATAGAAAATAAATCAAATATAGTTAGTATTGGTGCTGGAATGACTCCTTTAATCAAGGCCGACAACCTTGGAAAGAAATTAGGATTAAACAATCTTTATATCAAAAATGACTCTGTAAATCCAACATTTTCATTTAAAGACAGACCTGCTGGTGTTGCAATATCTAAAGCTAAAGAATTTGGATTGTCTGCTGTTGGATGTGCATCTACTGGTAATTTAGCTTCTGCAACTGCTGCACATGCAGCAAAAGGTGGATTTCCATGTCATGTATTTGCACCAAGTAATATTGAGATGGCAAAGATTACACAGGCATTGTCATACGGTGCAAACTATATCGCAGTTGATGGAACATATGATGATGCAAATAGAATTGCAGCACAGATTGGGGATAGTAAAGGTATAGGAATAGTGAATATTAACATGCGTTCTCATTATGTAGAAGGCTCTAAAACATTTTCATTTGAAGTTGCAGAGCAACTCGGATGGCAAGTCCCTGATCAATTAATCGTTCCAGTAGGCAGTGGCGCAATGCTTAATGCCATTTGTAAAGGGTTTGAGGAATTACAAACAGTGTCATTACTTGATGATGTTTCCAACATGCACATGATTGCAGCACAACCACATGGATGTGCCCCGATTGTTGATGCATTTAAGAAAAACTCTAATGAAGTAATTCCAGTTGAAAATCCTGATACTGTTGCGAAAAGTTGGCAATAGGTGATCCTGGAGACGGAAGATATGTTTTGAAACGATTGGCACAATATAATGGATTTGCAGAAGAATGTAACAACAAAGAAATTCTTGATGCTATTTTACTACTTGCACAAACTGAAGGGATATTTACAGAGCCTGCAGGTGGTGTATCCATATCTGTTCTTCAAAAAATGGTAGAACAAGGAAAAATTGACAAAAATGACACTGTAGTATGTTATGTCACTGGAAATGGTCTGAAAGCAACTGAGGCAATTATGGAAGTTTTATCTAAACCTAAAGTAATGAAAGCAGATGTAAAAGAAATATCGGCGGTAGTTCAATAATGGCAAATATAGTATTTACAATTCCATCGGTACTAAATCAAAGTGGAGGAGAAAAAAAGACAGAATTATCTGCATTGCTTCACTATCTGATGCATTTGCAAAAATATCTGAGAATTATGGGTGATGATTTTAAGCGCAGAGTTTTAGAAGGTGATGGAACGCCACGATCTTTGATTAATGTTTACATAAATGGAAAAAATGCAAAATTTTCAAACGGTATGGAAACTACTCTTAATGATGGTGACGAAGTTTACATATTACCTGCAGTAGCAGGTGGTTCTGAAGAACTTTCTCCAAAAGAATTAGATAGATTTTCGAGACAAGTAATGCTTGAAGAGATAGGATATACAGGACAATTAAAACTAAAAAATTCTAAAGTTTGTGTTGTTGGAACTGGCGGTCTAGGTAATCCAATCATATCTAGATTAACAGCAATGGGTATTGGAACATTACGTATTGTTGATAGAGATGTAATAGAATTATCAAATTTACACAGACAAACAATGTTTGATGAGGATGATGTTGGTCAAATTAAAGTTGAAGTTGCTGCAAAGAAATTACAAAAATTAAACCCTGATTGTAAAATTGAAGCACTAGCTGTATCTGTTAATGATTATACAGCATTAGAAGTAGTTGAAGGATGTGATGTTGTAATTGATTCACTTGATAGTGTTAATGCTAGATATGCATTAAACAAAGCATGTGTACATTTTGAAATTCCTTTGTTACAGGTGCTGCAGTTGGTGTTTCTGGACAAGCATTTACTATATTACCAAAAGAATCTGCATGTTACTATTGCATGTTTCCATCACTTGATGAAGATTCAATGCCAACATGTAGTATTGAAGGGGTTCATCCATCAATACTATCTATAGTTGGCGGAATTGAAGTTGCAGAAGCTGTAAAAATTATTACTGGAAAAAAACCTAGTCTATCTGAAAGAATTTTACATATTGATTTGGAGAATCTTGATTTTAACAACACTAGAACATTTCGAGCTGAAGAATGTCCTATTTGTGGAACAGGAAAACTTGATGTTACAGAAAAACAAGAATTAATTCTAGAAGAACTATGTGGACGAAATCGTGGTAAGAGAACTTATTCAATTACTCCTACAGATACATTTGAACTCGATGTTGGTAATGTAACTTTGATTGCAAAAGAAAAAGGCTTCATTGTAGATAATCAAGGTGATTTAGGATTGTCTTTACGAACAAATGATCTTTCTGTTAGTTTTATGAAACGAGGTTCTGCAGTAGTTGTTGGACCAAAAGATGAGTCTGATGCAATAATCATTATACAAAAGTTTGTTGGGAAAAGAGTTCAATCCCATAAAATAGGCTATAAAATTTTCATAAATTATACGTAAAATATAAAAAATATATGGATCAGATCTAATTTTGTGATGTAAAGTATAATTATTATAGATAAAATATCTAGATATTTTATCAAATTTAAAAATATAGTGAAATAATTACAAAAAATTGTCTAATTGTGGACAATTTGTCCATTAGCCTTAAATACTAATTTTAAAGAAAAAAGCCAATAACATGAATAACGAAATAGGACGTAAAATAACTAGTCTTACATTAATGACAATTATGTTAGCCGGTGGTATGACATTTGCTATGCCTGGTGTAATGCCAGCAGCATTTGCAGCCAACGCTAACCTATTTGTTTCCGCAGAAAACTCTCAATTCCAAAACTACATGGCTGGCCCTATGGTCATCGAAGTAGTTGTAATTGATTCTGACATTAGTGATACAAATGAGGGTAAAGGTGAACCAGACGTTACTGTACAAGGCAAAGACCTGAGAATGGCCCAAGCCACAGACGGTAACTGGTATGGTTATTTTGCTGACTTTCAAGCCTCATTAGCAGCAGACGCAACCGTAGACTCTAAGCCTGGCCGTGGTCTAGACTTTGGTAGTGGTTGTACTAATGCTTCAGCTACAACTGTTGCCGGTATAACATTAACCGAGACATCAGGTGGTTCTTTAGTGTGCTTACATCGGTGAAATACTGGTACAACTACATTAGGTGACTTCACTGACGCATGTACTGCTCCATTAGGAGCTTCAATGCACGTAGTCAGGAGGAAAATAAAACACTAAACAATAACACAGCAACTGGAAATGGACTTGGACAAATTGGTTGGGCAAATAATACATGGCCTGTAATTCAGCTATATGATCTAAACCCAACTGGTAGCGTTGTAATTAACTATAACAAAGGTGGTGGTGTTCAATCAACAACACTTACTTTTGATTCAGTTGATCAATTCGCCAAAGTTGAATCAGATCGTAATGTATTTCCAACTGGTGCAAACGTACACCTCACACTAACTGATGTACAACTAAACATTGACCCAACTGACGAAGATTCTTGGACTTGGGGAACTGTAGCAACTAACAGTACTGTCGTTTATCAGGCCTTCAATGAAAATGGAGCAGCTGATGCAGACGGTACTACTGGTGCAGTAAATCTCAAGACCAAGTCTCGCACAGATGCTTTCATGTTTGAAGATAACGGTAAATTACTAATCAACTTAGATGCACAAGGTACAGGTAAAGAAATATTAAGAATCATCGACAACGATGATTCTATTACTAACGGAACCTCAACCATAAATGCAACTACTGTTGGTACACTTGGTGATTCCTTCACAAAAGGATCATTACCAGTAACATTTACTGAATTATCCTCAAACTCTGGTATCTTTGCAAACTATGATGAAAACGATGTATCAAACTTGGCTATCGCAAGCGATGCTAAGAGAGGTACATCAGCAAGCATAGATTACAATGAGACACCAAAAACCGTTCTCGTCGGCTTTGGATTCGGTACTATCGATATCCAACCAACCGATGATGAATGGAACTCTG
>CALNZF010000110.1:0-7224 GCA_942490965.1 uncultured Nitrosopumilaceae archaeon
ATTAACAAATCCTAGAACTGCAACATTAGTTTTTAGAACTGGGAAGATGTTGTATGTACTGGAGCAAAATCTGAGAAGAGATGGCAATTAAAAGCTTCGTTAATACTGTTGTTCAAAAACTAAGAAAAAAGTAAAATAAAAATAAAAAAAAAAGATGCAGTGATTACAGTCCAAAATATAGTAGCAGCAATTTAATCTGGGCGGGAAAATCCATTTAGAAAAGCAGTGCCAGAACACTGCCCAGAAGTATGTAAGGAACTAGAACAATTTCCAGGACTTATTCATAGAATGCTAGATCCAAAAACGGTGTTGATTGTTATTTGCATCAGAAAAATTAGTATGTACTGGAGCAAAGAAAGAATTCAGATGTATATCGTTCTGTTCATAATGTACACGCATTGTTAGAAGAAAAATCTCTAATGATTTATGATGAATAATATTTATATTTATATTAAATTGACTAAAGATATTTTTGAAGAGCAAAAGAACAAATTAACTCCTGAAAATTGGTTTTGATTTAGTTGGCATAGATTATTTTGCAGAACCTGAAAATCAATTGTATCTAGTAGAGCATTTTGAAATGTATCAAGATGCTCTAAATGCAAAAGGGGGATCGAAAGAATCAAGACGAATATTTTATACTTTACAAAGGAACAGGAAATGAATATTTTTTGCAGATAGTATTGAGAAAAATCATAGAACTTTTACTAAGGATTTTACACCATATCTTATCATTTGGTTTTAAAAGTCAAAAAATGATGCCCGATGAAACAAGTGATTTAATCGACACATTGTATGAAAAAGAAAACCAACAGTACAATCTCAAACAAATATCTAAACAAATTATTCGTAAAAGTCCAAAGGCAAAATATCAGATTTTTGATGAAACAGAGTTTACACGTGGAAGAGAAGTATTAGGTGATCTTATTGTACATGGCATGTCCATTAGCCTCAGGTGGTACTGATATTGACTGGTTAATTGAGACACAAAGGAGGATTCATTATTTTAGAATTCAAGGGATTTGACAATGATAAAATCAACATAGCAAAAGGTCAGAGATGATAGCATATGAAAAATTACATGAAAAATTAAAACATGGCAACAAAATGTTATCTGTATGTTGGTTCGGATGTGATGATATTGATTTTTCTAATCCAGATTCATTACGATATGGATTTTTGAAATGAAACAATGGAAATCAGGGGCAATACCAAAAAATACCACAGATCATTTATATGGACGATACAGGTAAACAAAATAAATTCATTGTTTATCGTGAATACATGAATTGAGATCAGTGTAGAAAAATTAAGAAACCAATTTAGTGGATTCGCATTGGAAAGAATTTGGAATAAATTATGCAGTAAATGAAAGGATGTATTAGATTTTGTTTCTTTACCATCATCTACTATGATTGTATAGATACTAGATTTTTCCCATCCTGAGACCTCCTGTAACAGCTGGAGTTGAAAAAATCTCCCATCACTTTTCAACGATATTTGTCTTGCCCATACTAGTTTTCGTTATTTTGATTCTCTATTGAAAGATTAACAGTTCAGGGAGAGAGTAGACATACCACTGATTGAAATTAAATCCTTTTTGCTATATGATTCTAAAATCAGTTTTGAATAGATAATGAAATTGCAACATTGTTAGATGTATCAATTTTAGTAGTTCCAGTTGTAAAACCACTAAAAGAAACAGCCATTGCAATAATTATGACTAGAGATAATCCACCAATACCAAACATAATTTTTTTATTTTTAGATTTAATGGTGATATCTGTGGTACCTGGGTTTGTAATGATTGAGTTTGTTGATAAGGTTGAATTTCAGGAATATGTACGTCAGGAATTGATGGTTTTTCTACAGTTGGTTGAGTAAATTGAGGTTTTTTTCCCAAATGTTTTTCACCAATTGTCTAACATAATTTCTTTCATAATTACCGATTACTTCGTTATTTTTACATTCTCTACGAATTTGTTTTAGAATTCTATCATCCCCAAAATCCTTGTCTAAAAGATCCTTTTACATCATCAAGTAATGAGTCATTCACATCTATTTTCTAACAGTATTTGATTATTTCTGAATATCATGTTTAGTATTTTCTCTCAAATCATGATTATTTATGAATATATGTCAGATATCTATTTTGCATAGACTTTTTGGGCTTGTATTATGACTGTTCTAATGTAATCCTTAGCAGTCGAATCAGTAACCCCCATTTGCTTTGCTCTTTGATAAAGATCAACTTCTTTAGGATTTAGCAAATAGCACTTCAAAAGATAATTGAGTCTATGAGACCTTTTTTCATCACTTTTCATAATTTTATTTTTTTCAGATACTAAAAAGGTCAGAGGATTATGACATAACCCACTAGAGTCCATAGTATCATAAAATTTGAATAAAAACATATGATCTTTTTTAAACAATACAAAAAAAAGAATTCAAATGAAACGAATTGAGGCAACAGTTCAAGCAACTAAAATCGGGGCAGTGACTGAAGCAATAAATGATATTGTTGGAGGATACACCATTCTTGAAGGTAAAGGTAGAGGTTCTGGAGCCAGACAAGAAATGAGATCTGGAAGAGGAACAGGTACAATTACTGCAGAATTCAATCAAGTTGCAACTGTTAGTACAGTTGTAAATGATTCTGACGTGGAAAAAGTATCTTCAGCAATTGCAGATGCAGCTTTTACAGGAAAAGGTGGAGATGGAATTATTACCACAACTAATGTTGAAAGTGTTCTAAATATTGCATCTAAAAAGAGTGGTTCTGAAGCCCTCTAATCATTTTCTTTTATCAAAGTTATACAATACATGAATTAGTAATAATTAAACTGCTGAGAGGATAACAACTCCTCTCAGGGCGGCATCCCTTTGGGGGACATGTTTTTGAAGGGATGGTTTAGTATTGCAGTTTGAGTATAAAAGCAAAAAAATTTGGATCTTATTGTTGACCTTCAATTCCCATTAAAGTTAGTGTTGATCTAATTTTTGGAATTTTCCTAATTTTCCAGGTGATTGTCTCTCTCAAGGCCTCCACTTGACTTGATTCCACTTTAGCCAAAATATCATATGCACCAAAGGTGCCATGTACTTCAACAACACCTTCAATAGATTTTAGTTCTGAAATAACAGATTCTTCAGAACCTAGCTCACAGTTTATGAGAACATAAGCTGTTGCCAATTATGATTCAACTCCTATTTTCATACATAAAATGTATTATTGAATTATATAAGAATAATCCAATTTGTATTAAAATTTAATATTAAATTGGGTAATATTGTAAACAAATGTTAAGGAATTTCTAGGTAATTTAAAACACTTCTAAGTTAAAAAATATGCGTCATTCATAATTTTTTCAAGTTCTTCAATATTTTTTGAAATAGTAATTTTAGAACGCAATTTAGATCCACCTTTCATGCCCTTAGTAAATCTCATGGCTTGACCCTTGATATTTGCAAATTTTATTTTATATTTATTTGTGAGATGGAGATATTCAAAAAAAGAATCTAACCTATCTTTGAATGAGTATTCCTTGTAAGAATTTGTTTTTAAATAATCGTTAATTTGTTCAAACAAGAATGGATTGCCCATTGCACCTCTACCAATCATCACATAATCGCAATCAGTATTATCCATCATAGTTTTAGCATCCTCAGGAGTAGTAATATCACCATTCCCAACAATTGGAATACTAGAAATTTCTTTTAGTTCTTTAATTAAATCCCAATCAGCAGTTCCAGAATATCCTTGACTAACAGTTCTTGGATGAAGTGTAATCATTTGAATACCTTCATCTTCAGCAATTTCTGCAATATCTCGAAAAAGAAATTTACTAGCATTAGTAACTCCTGAGCGAATTTTTAATGTAACCGGTTTTTTTACAGCGTTTACAAGTGTGCTAAAAATTTGCTGAGTAAGATTAACTTCTTGTAGCAATGCACCTCCTGCCATTTGTTGTGTAATATGGGGTGCAGGGCAACCCATGTTATAATCAATCATATCAAAATAAGGTTCTACAATTTTTGCAGCTTTTTCTAAAGCAGAAAGATCAGATCCGAATAATTGAATTGAGAGAGGGCGCTCTTCATCAGAATATTCAATGAATTCCTGAATGGTTTTCATTTTTTCTTTAAGTTGACTTTCTTTTGCAATAATACTATGAATATTTGTAAATTCTGTAACTACTAATCCAGCACCCATTTTTTTACATTGTAAACGAAGTGCAGGATCACTCACTCCGGCCATAGGTGCTAAAAAGGCCCTACTTGAAAATTTTGGAAGCATATTCAAACTTTACAAACTGAATATATTTATCATTCAAATATTTACGCAGATGAATTCTTTTAATTATCTGGGCAACCGTCTAGATCCCTATCACCGTCATAATCCTCAGGATCAAGAGGGCAAAGATCTTCATCGTTGATTATACCATCTAAGTCATCATCGTGGACAAATCTTTGTTGCTCCGGGGCAGTATCAGGACAACCGTCATGATCATTATACTTGTTCCAAGTTTCTGGGCTTGTTGGACAGGAATCAATTGCATCATAATATCCATCACCGTCAGAATCTGGTCTAGTTGGTGTTGTAGACTCTGCAGCTAGAATATCGGGACAGCCATCCCAGTCAAGATAACCATTAAAGTTCTCTTGTTGATCAAGACATGAATCCCATCTGTCATCAATGCCATCACCGTCAGAATCAGCAAAACTATATGATGGAACTACAGAACCAGCTGAATCAGGGCAGCCGTCTTCATCTTGATAGAAATTATAAGTTTCAGGTTCTAGTGGACATGCATCAGATACATCTACAATTCCATCTTGGTCAGAATCAAGTGTAAATGTAAATTTGTCAGGACAGCCGTCTGAATCTTGGAATTGATTAAACGTTTCAGGTTGAGCAGGACATGAATCCAAGTAATCAGGAATTCCATCACCGTCAGAATCAGCAGTACGTCGATTATCAGGAATTTGATCTGGACAGCCGTCTAAATCAAGATATCTATTGTAAGTTTCTCTAGAATTAGGACATTGATCTACATTATCAGTAATTCCATCAAAGTCAGAATCCCCAAATGAATCATATGCTATTGTATCTGGA
Source organism: uncultured Nitrosopumilaceae archaeon (assembly GCA_942490965.1). Classification (GTDB taxonomy): domain Archaea; phylum Thermoproteota; class Nitrososphaeria; order Nitrososphaerales; family Nitrosopumilaceae; genus Nitrosopumilus. The sequence goes on from CALNZF010000110.1 coordinate 5,117, forward strand.
CAACCGTCTTCATCTTGGAAGCCGTTGTATCTTTCAGCAATTGTTGGACATTCATCATAAATGTCAGGTATATCATCATAATCAAGATCAGATAATGCAGATTTTGAGAATCCAGGAATATCTGGGCAACCGTCTGAATCTAGATACCCGTTATAATTTTCAGGTTCATCAACACATGCATCCCATCTATCATCTATTCCATCACCGTCAATGTCTGGAAAAAGATATGAAGGTATAATGGAGTCATTTGAATCTGGGCAACCGTCACCGTCTTTAAAAAAGTTGTAAGTTTCAGGTTCTAATGGACATGCATCATCGATGTTTAGAATTCCATCCATATCAGAATCCAATGTTGAATCATTACTATCAGGACAACCGTCAGCATCTTGGAATCCATTATATGTTTCCGGTTGGTTTGGACATGAATCTAAAATATCTGGAATGCCGTCACCGTCAGAATCAGATGTGTATTTGTTGTCTGCAATAAAATCTGGACAGCCATCACTGTCAAGGTATTGATTGTATGTTTCTTTATAATATGGACATGCATCAAATTGATTCAAAATTCCATCACCGTCAGAATCACCCGAAATTGTAAATTCAATTTCATCTGGACAACCGTCTTCGTCTTGGAATTTGTTAAAATTTTCACGCTCTAAGGGACATGCGTCAACTGAATCAAGAATACTATCATAATCTGAATCAATTAACCCATTAGAAGCTGAACCAAATATATCAGTACAACCGTCCCAATCTAGATACCCGTTATAATTTTCAGGTTCGTTCAAACACTGATCCCATCTATCATCAATACCGTCACCGTCAGTATCTGGGAATGTATATTTTGAATCTAATGCATCAACGCTATCAGGACAGCCGTCTTCATCCAAGTAAAAATTGTAAGTCTCAGATTCTAGGATACATGCATCTAAATTATCAGAAATACCATCTCTATCAGAATCTCTCAAACTAAAAGCATCATCAGGACAGCCATCAGTATCATCAATACCATTGAATGTTTCAGGTCGAGTAGGACATGAATCCATAAAATCAGGAAAACCGTCACCGTCAGAATCAGAAATACCTTGAGGAGTTACAGGAGATAAATCTGGACAGCCATCAGTATCTTGGAATTTATTGTAAGTCTCTTTTACGGTAGGGCAATTATCAATATGATCTTCAATGCCATCATAATCGGCATCATACCATGGAACAAAATCAGCTGGACAACCGTCAATATTGTCACCATATTGTGGATCATAGTCCTCTAAAAGATGAGGACAAAAATCAAGGTTATTTGGAACCCCGTCACCGTCAGAATCTATTGCCTCATTAGCAAATACACTGTTTGGCATCATGCCAATTGTTGATGTTAGTAAAAGTAAAAATCCTAAAAGATATTGTTTTTTCATTCTATATTACTGGACTATTATCAAGCAATTATTAAGTCTCACGTTGGAGTTGTTCTTCTAAGTTAGAAAGTCAAATAGGAAGATTATGGATCAGGACAACCGTCTAGATCCCTATCACCGTCATAATCCTCAGGATCAAGAGGGCAAAGATCTTCGTCGTTGATTATACCATCTAAGTCATCATCGTGGACAAATCTTTGTTGCTCTGGGGCAGTATCAGGACAACCGTCCCAATCTAGATATTTGTTCCATGTTTCAGGGCTTGTTGGGCATGAGTCTAAAACATCTGGATATCCATCACCGTCAGAATCAGCATATGTAGGTGTAGTGGAGTCTGCACCTAGAACATCAGGGCAGCCGTCATGGTCTAAATAATTATTATAATTTTCTGGCTCATCAATACATGAATCCCATCTATCTTCAATACCGTCACCGTCAGTATCTGGGAATGTGTATTGTGAATCTATTGTAGTAGCACTGTCAGGACATCCATCTAAATCAAGATATCTGTTGTGTATCTTTCAGCCAAAGTCGGACATTGATCTAAATAATCTGCAATACCATCAAAATCAGCATCAAGCATATCACCGGCTGATGTTCCTGGAACATCAGGACAGCCGTCATGGTCTAAATAATTATTATAATTTTCTGGCTCATCAATACATGAATCCCATCTATCTTCAATACCGTCACCGT
>CALNZF010000111.1:0-7635 GCA_942490965.1 uncultured Nitrosopumilaceae archaeon
TGATTTAAAATCAATATCCTCAATTTTAAATTCTAATGAAAATTCAGTTTTGGTGAAATCACTCACCTGAAATATGGAATTAACTAATGAAATAATATCTTCTTGTGAGGGATCTTCCATCTATTTTATAGCGGATTTTTCCATTAAATGGTCTTTTGGTTTAAAATTAAATATTGATAATACTACACACAATCATGCAAGTAATTCTAAGACAATTGGGAGATTGTAATATTAGAAGAGCTGAACCAAGCGATCTAATTTCTGTAATGGAAATTAATCTCAAAACTTTACCTGAGCATTATTCTGATTATTTCTATGAAAGTTTACTTGCTGAGTTACCTGAAGCTTTCATTGTTGCTGAAATTGGGGGAAAACATGTTGGATACATTATGTGCAAAACTGAATTTGGTTTTTCAAATTTCAAGAAATTAGGATTTGTCAAAAAAGGTCATGTTGTATCTATCGCTGTAGTTGAAGAACACAGAAAAAAGGGAATAGGAAATGCATTAGTTGAGGAATCTGTCAATGGTGTAAAATTAAGAAATTGTGATGAATTCTATTTAGAAGTGAGATGTAGTAATACTGAAGCTGTACGATTGTATGAAAAATATGGATTTGCAATTAGACAACAATTAAACGCCTATTATCGAGATGGTGAAGATGCGTATCTTATGGCAATTGAATTGAATTAGTTCAAACCAATAAATAACTCACAAAAAATTCTCCACCGTGGACAAACGAAAAGGAATGGGCATTACCATTTTTGTACTGTGCATTGGTGGTTTTTTCCTTTATGCTTACTTGTTGATGCTTTCTGAATGGAGTCCTATCGTATTACAATTATCTGTTTTAATGATTGCAGGAGGAATTTTGGGAGTTATTGCATGGATTGGATATGTGATGGCAACAACAAAACCTTCAGCTGCTTCTATCACTTCTGAAGATTAGATTATTTAGAAATTTTAACATCTACAACTGTTTGATAATATCTAGGACCTACTGCTCTTACAATTTTCGAATCAAGTATTTCTGATTTTACTGGTGTAACTTTAAGATAATGTTCTTCTGATAATTTTCCAGCCTCTGTTTTTTTATCTGCATGAATATGCGAATAATAATGAATGATGCCTCCGTCTTTGGTAGTGTTTATTGCTGATTCTAAAAATTCGTCTGATCTTTCAGGTAATAACATCAATGTTCTATCTGATTTATCCATCAACTGTTCTTTGATGATTTTAGATGCATCTCCATTTATTGATATTACTTCTCCTGCAAGTTTGTTTAATCTAATATTTGTCTCACATAATTTTGAAGCAACAGGGTTGATGTCTAGACTGTATACCGTACATTTCTTCTTCTTGGCTGCCATGATAGAAAACATTCCGATACCTGCAAACATGTTTGTCATTATCTCCCCATTTTGTATCAAATTGGCAATTCTTTCCCTTTCAGTAGATAGTCGAGGTGAAAAAAATGCATTTTTTACATCTACTGTGAATCTGCAGCCAAATTCTTTGTATTCTGTCTCTGTATTGTTATCTCCTGCAAGTATCTCTAGACTCCTTGTACGAAATTCACCTTCTACCGCTGATGCCTGGTAGAAAACACTTCTAACTATTTTTACCTCGTCTAACAATGTTTTTCCAATGATTTCTTTCTTTGACAACAAAGAGTCCGGAATTCTAACGATTATTATCTCTCCAATCTGATCAAATGCAGAAATTAATTCATCACTCTCATTTTCTGTGAGCACATTTTCTAGCGCTTTTTTTAACATTCGAGTCAATGTTTGTAGTAGAAATTTCCAGCTGCTTTTTGATTTTTATCCAATCTGCTTTCTAACTTGTTTACACGTGGTCTGAGACTTTTCTCATCTCGTCTAAATGACATGTCTAATGATTTTAGAAATCTATTCATTGCATCAGCTTTTGACATTGGCGATGTAGCTCTTCCTGCAGAACCTGATTCTCCTTCAAATATAATCATTGAATCTGAAACTAAATCCATCAATTGTATGTCGTGATCGATAATTATTGCTGATTTTCCAAAGGAGCGCACAAACTTTTGTAAAAATTTTGCCACTGCAATTCTATCTTCAACATCTAAGAATGCTGAAGGCTCATCTAATGCATACAAATCAACTTTTTGTAATAAACATGATGCAACTGCTACTTTTTGCAATTCTCCCCCGGAAAGTTTTTTGATAGATTTGTTGTATAATTTTTTAATTTTTAACGGGTCTAGAATTTGCTCTTCTTCCATACTCCCTTCTACTGAGTTTTCATTTGCTTTATCTAATAGTGAAATTACTTCTACGTCCAGATCATTTTGGAGATATTGTGGTTTGTATGCTATCTTGATTTTTTTATCAATGCTGCCAGAATCTGGCTTTTCAACTCCTGCAATCATCTTCATCAGAGTGGTTTTGCCCAGTGCATTGGCACCCATTATTCCTAAAACTTCTCCTTTTCTTACTCTTCCAGGTTCAATTGTCACTGAAAATGAAGGATATTTTTTCTCTAGTTTTGGATATGTAAGAATATCACTACCTTCTTGAAAAATATCTGTTGATGAAGACGATACATCCATAGAAAATTTCTTATCTCTAAATCTTACATTTTCATTTGGTAAATACCCATCAAGAAAAACATTGATTCCAACTTTGGTGGATAAAATAGTTGAAACAATGCCATAAGCTGTAGGCTCTCCGTATAACACTTCGATGTAATCACTTAGAAAATCTAATAGTGTTAAATCATGTTCTACAACCATTACACTTTTTCCAATTTTAGCCAAATTTTGTATCACTCTTGCTACACCTGTTCTCTGAAAAACATCATTGTATGAAGACGGTTCATCAAAAAAGTAAAACTCTGTATCTTTAGATGCTGCTGCTGCAACAGCTATTCTTTGTAATTCACCACCACTTAATTCCTTCAAACTTTGTTCCATGGAATTTTCTAATCCTAATTCTTTGATTAGTTCTCTTGACACTCCTCGTTCATCATATTTGTCGAGTAGCTCTTTTCCTGTTCCGTTAAATGCTTGAGCAATATGATGAACTTGTTGTGGTTTAATTGATGCCGTAATTTGTTTCTGTTCAATCTTTTCAAAGTGCTGTTTAAGCTCTGTTCCACTATAATGTTTTAAAATCTCGTCCCATTCTGGCGGATTTTCATATCTTCCTAAATTTGGTTTAAGATTACCTGATAGGATGTTCACTACTGTACTTTTACCCATTCCATTTCTTCCCAGTAATCCCACGACTTCACCTTTTTTTGGAGTTGGTAATTTGTAGAGTCGAAATGAATTCATCCCATATTGATGAATTTTATCCGTAGCTAGCTCACTTGCTAAATTGACAATTGTTATTGCATCAAAAGGACATACTTTGACACAAATTCCACACCCATTACAAACATCCTCATCAATCTGAGCTTTTTTAGATTCTTCGTTTATAGTAACACATTCTGCGCCTGATTTATTGACTGGACAGTATTTTATGCATTCCAGTCCACATTTTTGTGGCTGACAAAGATCCTGATCTAAAACTGCTACTCTATGAGTCATATTGTAATCCGGTATTTTCTTTGCTTTATACCTATTTTGAGTATATTTCAAAACTGGCGTTACGTTAATAGATGAGAATTTGACAACAAACTTCAAGCCGGCCATAGCGTTAGGGTGCGACCCAATCCCATTCCGAACTTGGAAGTCAAACCTAATGTCGCTGTTGTGCTACTAAGGTGCGAGAGCTCTTGGGAAGCAACAGTGCTGGCATTTCTTCTTTACAATCAATCTTTTAATATTGAATTAATTGGATTGTTGTGAATTCAATGCCAAATTGTAGTGTTTGTGGAGAAATATGTGATAATGACATTCGGTTGCTTAATCACATGATGGAAAAACATGGTTGGAGAAATCCAAATGTTGAAACACCTGATAGAAATAGTAGAGGATACTAAATCTACAAATTTTGTAAATAATCTAAAATCAATCTTACACCAAAACCTGTTGCACCTTTTGGATTGTATGATTTTTCTTTTGTAGATTTAGTATCCTCTGCTATTTCTGTCGGGAACTCGGATTTCTCCAACCATGTTTTTCCATCATGTGATTAAGTAACCGAATATCATATTTCTCACCAAACTTGGCATTGGATTTTTTGTAATCAATTATTCAAATATTAAAAGATTGTTGAATTACGAGAAGAAATGCGGCGCAGTTTCAAACTCTCATCTTGTAACAGCGACATTACTGACTTCCGAAATTCAGGATAGCAGGTCACCCTAACGCGGCCGACTTGAAATCTGTTGTCAAATTCTCTACAGTAACGTAACGCCAATTTTGAAATATACTCAAAATAGGTAGAAACACAAGTACCAGTTACAATATGACTTCATAGAGCAAGATCGGGATCTTTACATCGTACAAAATGACTGGAATTTTTTTATAAAATACTGTCAATCAATAAATCGGAAGCAGAATATGTTACTATAAACGAGAATCTAAAGCTCGGAGATGTTTGTAATGGGTGTGGAATTGTGTCAAAATGTCCTTTGATGCAATAACTGGTGTCAATTTAGCAAGTATTAGCTACGAGAACCATCAGTATGGGATAATTCACATTTCATTTCTACAAATTACCAACTCCAAAAAAGGTACTGGGAAGAAATGGGTAAAGCGCGTGGTGAGCATCCTATCCGGGTAATCTTAAACCAGAATTTGGGAGATAGAAATCCGCAGAGATGGGACGAGATTTTAAATAGTGGAACAGAAGCTTAAACAGCGCACACAGAAAAGTTGAACGAAAGCTCTCTGCATCAATACAATAAGTTCATCATATTGCTCAAAAAACTTTAACGGAACGAGAAAAAAACTGCTCGACAAATATGATGAGCGGGAAATTAATCAAAAAATTAGAGATTAGAGAAGTTTGGAAAATTTGTATACGGTTTGCACTTTTGATGAACCGTCTTCATATTGATATTCAGAAAACAGAGTGTAAAATTGATACAAAATTTGGTAAAATTGGAAAAATGTGATGAACAGTAAGAACAAGTGACATCGAAATTTTGACAGCAATGGCATTGTTTCAACTATTTTATCCACCAAAGTTGGAATCAATGTTTTGCGCCAAATGAGGTATTTACCAAATGAAAATGTAAGATTTAGAGATAGGAAATTTTCTATGGATGTATCGTCTTCGTCAACAGATATTTTTCAAGAAGGTAGTGATATTCTTACATATCCAAAACTAGAGAAAAAATATCCTTCATTTCAAGTGGCAATTGAACCTGGAAGAATGAGAAAAGGAGAAATTTTTAAGAATAATGGGTGCCAATGCACTGGGCAAAACCACTTCTGATGAAGATGATTGCAGGAGTTGAAAAGCCAGATTCTGGCAGCATTGATAAAAAAATCAAGAAACCATACAAACCACAATATCTCCAAAATGATCTGGACGTCAAAGTAATTTCACTATTAGATAAAGCAAATGAAAACTCAGTAGAAGGAATCGCATGGAAGAGAAGATTCTAGACCCGTTAAAAAGAAAAATTATACAACAAATCTGTCAAAAAAAAAATTTTTTTGAAATTTGCAAAAGCTCGTATTTATTACAAAAAATCATTTTGTGCATTAGGTGAGCGCTCAGCATTGCCAAATTGTTGAAGATAAATTTGCAGTGGCAAAATTTTTACGAAAGTTTGTGCGCTCCGCTGGAAAATCACCAATAATTATCACGTCACGACATACAATTGATGGATTTGTTCCGAGATTCAATGATTGCTGAGGAGAGTCAGGTTCTACGGGAAAACACATCGCCAGTAAGAGCATTCCACGTGACAAGATTTCTAAAATCATTAGACATGTCGTTTAGACGAGATTGAAAAGTCTCGAACCACGTGTAAACAAGTTAGAAAACTTTGAATTGAATTAAAAATCAAAAGCAACCAGAAAATTTCTACTACAAATTGTCGAATGTTAAAAAAAAAAAGCGCTTTAAGAAAATGATAACCTGCAGAAAATGAATCGATAGTGTTTTCTACGTGAATATCGAATTGGAGATAATAATCGATTACTTTGTTGTCAAAGAAAGAAATCATTGGAAAAACATTGTTAGACGAGGTAAAATAGTTAGAAGCTCTACCATCAGCGGTAAGAAATTTTGAGCCCTAGAATGTATGCAAGTTGCTTGGCAAGTACATTTTATCGATATCTACTGAGAAATTGCCAATTTAATGGGGAGATAATGACAAACATGTTTACAGGTGATGTTTTCTATCATGGCGGTAGAGGTACTCTAGACATCAACCCTGTTGCTTCAAATATGTGAACATCAATAAAATTGTACACGCAAACTTGCAGGAAGACAATATCAATAAATGGAGATAAAAATCATCAAAAACGGACCCGATGGATCAAAATCGAGATTAAAGAACATTGATGTTACAGTACCTGAATCGAGACGAATTTTTTAGAATCAGCAATAAACACTACCGAACAGGCATCATTCGTTATTATTCATATTCATGCGGATAAAAAAATTGGGGCTGGAAAATTATCAGAAAACATTGTCTTAAAGAGATTTTTACCAACTCATCAGAAATGCTGAAATTCAAAAAATTGTAGAAATTAGGTCCTAGATATTATCAAACAGTTAAAATTTCTAAATATTCTACCAGGAAATTGATGCAATTACCGTACTGTAAATCAAATTGCAATAACTCCCAAAATTCCTCCTGCAATAAAACAGATAATTGTAATACGATAGGACTCCATTCAGAAAACATCAACAAGTAAGCATAAAGAAAAAACCACCAATGCACAGTACAAAAATGGTAATGCCCATTCGCACACGTGAAATTTTGTGAGACCCATTTATTGGTTTGAACTAATTCCGGTTCAGTACCATAAGATACGCATCTTCACCATCTCGATATGGAAAATTTGTGTTGATATTTATATTTTTCGTACAATCGTACAGCTTCAAATATTACTTACATCTGCTGCAAATAGAATTCATCACAATTTCTTAATTTTACACCGGTGACAGATTCCTCAGCTAATGTCCCACTTTTTCGCCGTTCTTCAACAGCATTAGGTAACATGACACTTTTGACAAATCTAATTTCTTGAAATTTGAAAAACAAATTCAGTTTTGCACATAATGTATCAATATGTTTTCCCCAATTTCTTGTGTGAAGCTTTAGATGCAACTTCGAAATGTAGACTTTTGCATAGAAATAATCAGAATGTCTCGGAGCAAAGTTTTGAACAATTTCCATTACAGAAATTAGATCGCTTGGTTCATGCTGCAACTATTACAATCTCCCAATTATATGATACTTGCATGTTGTGTGTAGTAATATCAATATTTATTTTAAACCAAAGACCATTTAATGAAATCCGCTATAAATATGATGGAAGTTGCCGCAAGAGATATTATTTCATTGGATTTGGGTGGTGTTTCACCAAAACTGAATTTTCGTAGAATTTAAAATTGAGATATTGATTTTAAATCAAATTTTGAAGATTGAAAACCAGAAGTTGCAGACATATTTATGAAAACCGAAAAATGAAGTTGGAGGCAGACATACCTCATTATCATTAAATACATTAAAGAAACAACAA
>CALNZF010000112.1:0-7574 GCA_942490965.1 uncultured Nitrosopumilaceae archaeon
TTTTCTCATAACTGTTTCAAGTATCTGTATTTCTTCTTTAAGTGACAGTCCAGGTTTCTTTTCTCCATCCATCACCAGATTTGCCAAATAAAAGAATTGCTCAACGGGCAATGCAGTAAAATGAAAGCCGTCTCCCCAATGGAACGGTTCCCAGGCATGACGAAATCCAGTAATTCCTTGACGAGCAATGGCCCGTGCAGCATCATTGAATACGGCTTTCGCAAAGTCCCAGTATTCTAAAATACACTCTCCATTTGGGGGAATGTCAGGAGGATCTTTTTGCATTGTTAATAGGTCTTCTTTTTTGAATTGAAATACGCTCATTTCAAGTTTGCAACCATTAACTGGGGCAGCTTGCACAACAATTCCACCAGGTTCATCTATTGCCCAAGCTGTCCAAATATCATCACCCTCACAATCTGCATTTTCTACAATGTGTTCGTGAATATCTACTGCCAAATGAATCAGCTGGCTTAAAGGATGAGAACCAAGGTATGAAGCATTGCAAGTCCATGAACTCTCCCCTATCCGAACTGTAAATTCTGACCATCCTGCTTCTACGGGACCAGTTATAAACTCTATGTGTTCAGTATTATGCATGATCTAAATATGTAAACTAACGCCTGCATAAGTGGTTTTATCCAGAGCGACGCAGGAGCGGCGGGTAAAATCCATCTTAATGCATTTGTTGGATTATTTTAGATTAGTTTTCAACTCTTCAATAAGTAGAGATGACTCTTCTTGAGATAGATATGGTACTTTAATAGTTCGTGCCCAAAAAAATGATTTTCCGGTCACCTGTGATACCTTTTTAAAGGACATTTTTTTTAAGACTCCGGTATTTCGATTAGGTATAGGTGTCAAAAACTCAACATCACAGTATTTTTCTTCTGAACCGTCTTGTTTTACCCCACTAATAACTTTTGCAGCACCTACTATTCCTGTTCCTTTATGAGAATAGAAAACAATATCATTTGGTTTTAAATAGTCGATGACATATTGAGTTTCTCCATATGCTGCAACTCTTGATTTTTCAAACATATCCCAAATGGAATTTGAATTATAGCTTTTGTTCGTATCAAAAAGAACACCTTTAATAGATGCTGGATTTTGGTGTTTGTCATAAGGAAGTGAGAAAAACTCGAAATAGCTATCACCATTTATGTCGTATATTCTGTATGGCAGAAAATCAACAGATAGTCCCTTCTGCTTCCAATAATCAATACTCTTCATTAATGAAGTATTGGCTGCATTGCCGACAACAAGCAAGTGTTGCTCATTGTTGAATTGCGTAGGTAAAAGAGCAATTTCTAATTGAAATGCTTCTTGATGGGCCAATTGAAGATCACTATTGGACTTAGAATACTGTTTATATTTTTTTTCTAATTGGCCATATGTCCATTTCCCAGCTTTTTGTGCATATCCAAGGATTTGATGCATTGCGTCAGACCCAGCAACTCCTCTTTTTAATTCAAAGATTACCAAATCACCATGTTGATTCAAAGCATACAAATCTGCTTCTGACTTATATTGCCTCTCTTGAAATATTGGCATGAGGGTTTCTTCTTCAAACAGCGTATTCAACAGGTTATCGGCAAGAAGATTTTCTAAATCTTTTTCCAACTTCTGTAAGTCAGCCAAATCAAAAAAAGGCATAGGGGAAAGTTTTTTCTTCTCATTTTCCAGATCAGTAAGTTTATAAAGCATAGGCACCTATTATGGTTCGTTTAGAAGAATTTGATGAATCCAACGCCAGCATCACCGGCAGTTGTGATGAAAGCAGATAGACACTGATCTTTGATTTGAAACTTTGGGAAAAGCCCACTACGAGGGCGAGTGCTGTCCGCGTGAATGCTTTTGTTATGTGAATGTTTTGCAATCAACTGTGTTTTTTTTTCAAATCAACTTGTCTTCACTCGATCTTAATCTTTTGTTCTCAAACTGGAATATGGTTTTTCAACCAACACAGAACAAAATTAAAAATCTATGAAGAATCTACCAACCTCTGAAAGCGTACTTCGTTACTGCTGCATCTTGCACTATTTTGTGTTTACATGGAAATTGATTCAAACACATTGACTTCAATCTGCGGATTAACAAATTGACTATTCGAAATTCACCTTACTCTCACTTCTGAGATCTCAGAAAGATCGAGTCGTCTGAATCTGTGATTCTTTTTTTACACATAACGCCTGCATCAGTGGCGGTTGTGGTGAAAGTGGATTAGCATTGATCTGACCAAAAACTGTGGGAAAAGCACAATCTGCGGGCTATTGCCGTCCACTGAATGCTGTTGTTCGGTTAATTAATGTCAATAAAGTCGTAAAAAAACTGTAACGGAACCATCTTCTTGGATATCCCAATACATAGGCATATTTGGAATTAGTATTCCATCCTTTTGTTCCACACCGAATATTTCTTTTTCAATCACTGCAAGATTTTGAATGTTCTTTTTTGCCAGTTCTTGAAAAGATATCAAAGATACTTTTGGGTTCATGTGATGAATATCATTTCTGAAGCTTTTCCAAATTTGTTCAGACGCGGTAGCGAAGGCTTGCGTGATAATTTTCTTTTCCTTAAATGTATCTATTAGCTCTTGATGCTTTGAATTTTCGATATTATTACATTCTGCAATTAACTTTACTATGCCTTCGTTTACAGCTTGGCTAACCATTACCGCACTAATAAAATATCCATCTCTATATAAATCTATACATTCTGAGGAGGCAGCTGCAAAGTGATGATTTGCAATAATCCCTTGATGATCAATTTCAAAATATCGATCAGTCTTATCATCAATTGTCTGTTCAAGTATTGATCTGAGACTCTTTTTGTATTGTACTTTTCTGTCAGATTCCATCTGGAGGGTCGTTAATAATGTTAAGTATAGAAAAAGCAGAAAATGGGCAATATATCAATTAGTTGCAAGCTGCTTAGGAGGCTTTATTTAATTGACAACATGATTATTTTATTTTTCAACACATTCCCATGTTGAAGTTCCGCCACCAGCACCGGTCTGTTGTGTAGCACCTCTATACAGAGAAACTTTATCAAATCTGGAACAATGTTCTTCAGCCATTTTGAATGCCCTTTTTTCACCATAACCATTGTGCTTTATGGTTATACCTCTTGAATTTTCAATGAGGGTATTTGCAATACAACCCGACAAGTTAAACAGGATCAAAAAAATCATTACTTTTTTCATGATTTCTCCTTTGAGCATTATTTTTGGTACCGAACGCCAAAATCACCGGCAGCTGCACCGGTGGTTGACTAGCAGAGGTATTTGAAAGGGAGCTTTGGATAAAGCCCTATCGAGGGCGTATGCTGTCCGGTGTATTTTTTGTTAGCTTCCTTTCATTCATAATATCAATGTGTAAAAAACATTATAGCCCACTTTCTTTCTCTTTCAACAACGCTAAAGCTTCTGAATTGTCGGGAAGTACCTGATTACTTTTAACTGCACCAATAATGTACTTCTCCACCCATCCGACCGGATCGAAAGTTTGATATGGCTGCAGGTCGGAAATAAAAACAGCAACTATTTCCAGCTCTGGTATGACAAAGATATATTGTCCTTTATAGCCAAGAGAGTGAAAACCAAATGAATGAATGTACCATTGGTATCCATAATTATTTAGATACAATCCCGCAAGACCACTAATCTCAATACGTCGTTTTGTTGACTCCTCAACCCAGTGTTTTGATATAATTTGTTGATTTTCCCAATAACCACCTTTTAAAAAAAGGTAACCAAATTTTGCCATGTCTCTTACTTTCATATTCAAACCACCAGTACCGTTAAACACATCTTTTTTATTCGGCTCTTCTGAAACATCCGCAATCTCCCATTCATAGTCGATAATCCCTAATGGATCAAACAGTGTTTTTTTAGCGAAATCTAAGGCATCGCCTCCGGTTTGTTTATGAATAATGGTAGCGAGCAATTGAGAGCATCCTGAATTGTAGTTAAATGTTGTACCGGGTTCCTCAGCCATCGGCTTATCCAGTATGAATTTGGCCCAATTATCACTGTGATACAATTGATATACTATGTTTTCAGAATTACTATAGTCTGTTTCCCATTCCGGCCAGTCAAACCCACATGTCATGGTTAGCAAATGTCGAATAGTTAGCGAACGCTTTCGTGAATCCATATATTTTGGACTCAGATCCGGGAAAAATTGTAAAACGGGTCTGTCTAGATCGGAAATATAGCCTTTATCCATGGCAATTCCAAAAAGAGCGGATGTGAAACTCTTTGTACTGGAATAAATTCGATGTAATTGACCTATACCACTATCGTTGGAATAAGCTTCGGTAACAATAAAACCATTTCGAACTATCAAAACGGCATCAATATCTAAAAAATCAAACGTTGAGATGTTGAAGACTTTTTCCGCAATTTTATCCCTAATCTGTCGAGTTGGCGTTGGTTTTTTGATTGCATCAAAGAGACCGGATAAAACAGCCGAATCCATTCCTTGCTCTTCAGGAGTAGAAACCTGCCAACTTTTGGTCGGCCAATAACTCGATTCTGAATTGAAAGTGAAGACTCTGCTTTTTTCTACTGAATTTATAACCTTGCGTGAAACGAAAATAACAGCCAAAAGAATCAGCAAGGATAGGCCTAGATAAAATAGCCATGATCGTTTTCTGAGTGATTTCATACAAATTCTGTGAATTGGATTAAAAATGAAAAAGAATCAAATCTGTTATTCACTTTGGTTTATTCTGAACTAACTTTTTATTTATGCTTCTACTTTGATTGGATAAAGAAGCTAACACCAGCATCACCGGCGGTTGCGATGAAGGTGGATTAACAGTGAACTTTGATTTGAAACTTTTGTAAAAGCCCTATTCGAGGGCGATTGCCGTCCGGTGAATGCATTTGTTAGAAGTTTAATTTTGAATAATTGGATTACCACACATATCACAGAGATTTCCTTGTAATCCTTCAGTTGAAATTGGGAAAGCATGAATCTTATACCTATTGTCATGCAATACTACTTTTACTGAATTTGTGGGCAGGTAAAACAAGCCATTTCTATAAGTTGTCCCGGAATGACTTGAACCAACCCAACAGATATTTGTACGTTCTAAGTTGTCGACTTCCACATAACCTGATGAAACAGTTGAAACGATGTAGTCTTTATAAGCTACTGTTGATGGATCAGTAAACACAGAGTGCAATCCTGGCAATAGAGCTGGAGGTGTAGTATGCTTTATGAATTTTTCTAGTTGTTGATCTGTACTGAATAAATTACCTGGAATATCTGGGTTTAATAAACCAAGAATTCCTGCACAATGAAAACAATATCTATTCATAATAGTTTTACTTCTAACGCCTGCATAACCGGCGGCTTAGGTGATGGTTGATTAACGAAAATCCTTTTATCGGAGTGTTGGGAAAAGCGCCTATCGAGGGCGCTATAGCCGTCCGTGTTGATGCTGTTGTTATGGGAAGCTCTGCAATTGACTGTGTTTTTGTGCAATTCAATTTGTCTTCCCTCGGTCTTTAATTTCTGTTCTCAAATTGGAATATGGTTTTTCAACCAACACAGAACAAAACTAAAAATCTATGAAGAATCTACCAACCTCTGAAAGCGTACTTCGTTACTGCTGCATCTTGCACTACTTTGTGTTTACATGGAAATTGATTCAAACACATTGACTTCAATCTGCGGACTAACAAAGTGACTATTCGAAATTCACCTTACTCTCACCTTTGAGATCTCTGAAGGATCGAGTCATCTGAATCTGTGATTCTTTTTTACACATAACGCCTGTATAAGCGGCGGTCATGATGTAGGTTGATTAACGATGAATCTTTGGTGGAACTTTGGGAAAAGCCTTCTAGTCGCGCTATTGCCGTCCGCTTGATACAAATGTTAGAGAATGCTATTGAATATACGCTGTTTTGTGATTCTTTTGAAAAGTTAAGGTATCTTCTTAATGCTTTTAGGCCAAACTTTTTTACAAAAAGTAAAAGCACCAGTAAGACCAAAAATTAAGAATGAAATATGTGTCAGTACCTTTATTAGTAGTTTTATTGAATCATTTAGGTCAGATGATAAATGGGAAACCAAGATAAATGGAGAAGAGCCAATTACTCCGATAATTGTCACCAATAAAGGAAACAACCAGATTACAATGAGAAACATCGCAATATACTGTTTATTTGAATAATAACTCATAAAATATCACTCCATAACATATTAATAAAATTACTCATTAAGATCTTCAAGTTGCTTTCTTAAATTGACAATTTTTTTTGAAATAGCATCAATTTTACTAAGAATGTCAGATGATTCAGATTTAGATATATATCTGCCTGGTGGGCCTAATTTAAAAACATCCTTTATATCTCGTTCTATAGTTTTGTATGCATCCAATAGAAGCGCCCCAGGAGTTCCTAATGCGACTAAAATTGGTGAAACTGTCAGAAATGTAAATCCCGCAGCTTCATGGACATCTTCTGATAAATACTCCACTCCCTTAACAATTAAATTAATGAATTTCACGGTGTATTCACCGGGAGCATAAAGTTCAAGTGGGCCAATTGATTTTTGTTTCTCATTATAGTCATTAAGCAAATTCTGCTTTTCCTCTATCATCTTATTCAAGTCATTAATCTTATTTATTAAATCTTTCGCTCTATCATCTTCCCACCATTCAATAGAGCTTCTATTACCTATATTCTGCTCTGAATTTTTAACTGTTTTTTTGATATTTTTTACATTACGCGTTTTTAGCAACTGTCGAATCAGCTTTAGCTGCTGAGGAGTAGGTAATTCTTCTTTATCCTGGACGTTTAATTTATCAAGTAATATTTTTTTGTTCTTTTTAGGATTTGTATTTTTTTCTGTTAAGATTTCGCTCTCAATATTATTCTGCTTAGATTCAATAATTGATTCTTTTGTTTCTTGTGAATGTCTTTCCAGCATCAGTCTTCGTCTTAAATGCGGAGGTTGTCTTTTCTCTCTATTTTGAAGAAGGCGATCATAGAGAGTCATTGGGGGACGTTGCCAAGGAGGTGATGTAAAATCATTGGCTGTGTCTTGTTTTTTTTCAGTTGTTCTTTCCATTTCAAAAATTTGGTGAGATTATTGAAAATAAAGCGCACTTATGAATTACAATATCAAGCGGCACTTGTTTTTTTAACAAATTCTATATGTTAATTTTGAAAACTGTACCTTTTTCGTATTTTGTAGCTCTAACGCCTGCATAACCGGCGGCTTAGGTGAAGGTGGATTAACGAAAATCCTTTTTTCGGAGTGTTGGGAAAAGCGCCTATAGAGGGCGCTATAGCCGTCCGTGTTGATGCTGTTGTTATGGGAAGATTTGCAATTGACTGTGTTTTAGTGCAATTCAATTTGTCTTCCCTCGGTCTTTAATTTCTGTTCTCAAATTGGAATAAGGTTTTTCAACCACCACAAAACAAATTTAAAGATCTATGATGAATCTACCAACCTCTGAAAGCGTACTTCGCTACTGCTGCATCTTGCACTACTTTGTGTTTACACGGAAATTGACTAAAATACATTGACTTCAATCTGCGGATTAACAAAGTA
>CALNZF010000113.1:0-4444 GCA_942490965.1 uncultured Nitrosopumilaceae archaeon
TCTAGTAGTTTGTATTCTTTCTCAGTTTCACGTTTCATTAGTTTTAGTCTTGAGATGTCTCTATCAAAGAACAAATCTATTGTCCAGTCAAGAAATATGCGAGTTTTTTTATCAAATGTTGTAATTTTTGAGAGGTAAATATTTCTCCAAATCAACCAAGCCCAAAAACCTGCGATATTCATTCCCAAAAATGTAGCAATTCCTGATCTTTTTCCAATAATTGCCATTTGTCCTTTAGAATGATACACAAATTTTTCTTTTTTAGAATTTTTAATTAATGCAATTAAATTTTTAGCTGCAATCTTTGCCTGAGCTTCTGCAATTTGTGCAGTTGGAGGTATCGGTCTTTCTGTTTTAGGGTCAATATGTAATGCACAATCACCTATCGCAAACACTCCTGGAAATTCTGAAACTTCTAGATAATCATTTACTATTACTTTTCCTTTCTCTGTCTTGAACATTGATCTCTTGATAGTATTTACTGGAGTAACTCCTGCTGTCCAAATCAATGTCTTTGTAATTATTGAATCAATTTCAGTTGAATCGATTGCATCACTTGGATTTTCATCCAGTGACTTTGTTGTAACTTCATTTCCATCAAAACTAGTAACTGCAGTTTTTAGTCTAATGTCAACACCTCTTTCCATCATCTTATCTTTTGCAAAATCTGCAAGTTTTTTGTTAAATCCAGGCAAAATCATTCCTAGAGCTTCTAAAACAATTACTTTAAGATCTTCTTTATGAATAGTAGGATAATGTTTTCTTGCATCCAAAAGAAGATCCATTAATTCCCCTGCAGTTTCAATTCCTGCAAAACCTCCTCCTACAACTACAAAATTTAAAAAACTTTTTCGAAGAATTGGATTGGTTTCATTTTCTGCCTGTTCTAACATGTCAATTACTCTATTTCTTAACATGACAGCATCATTGAGTGTCTTCATTGTGTATGCATTTTTTTCAACATCTGCCATTCCGAAAAAGTTAGTCTCACTTCCAAGTGCAACTACTAAAAAATCATAATGTATTGAAATACTTCTTTTATCACCTGTACCCCATAATGTTACTAGTTTTCCATAAGGATCAACATTTTTGACTCTGCCTTCATAGAATTTTGTTTTTTTACAAATTGTTCTAATAGGCAAAACAATATGTCTAGTTTCGATCATTCCAGATGCTACCTGCGGCAACATTGGTGTAAATAATAGAAAATTATCCTCACTTACCATCACCAATTCGATCTCAGGATCATTTCCAAATTTTGATTCTAATTGTCTGGCACATTCTACTCCTGCAAAACCTCCCCCTAAAATTACAATTTTCTTCTTATTTCTTGCCAATCGTGTCTTTTCCACAAATTGGGTGAATATATGCTATAAGAATAAAATTCACTATTATTCCTAGGCTCTCATAATATCTGAATGTAAAATATCATATGCCCTTGATGAATCTCTTTCATTTAGAATTATTATGATATTATCTTGACTGAAAAATGCATTTACTAACTCTATTCCATTTGCATGTAATACCTCAGCAACATAAGATACTACATCTGATTGATTTTGACTACTGGGAATTGAAATTCTAATTTTTGCAAGACCAGTACTAAACATATCATCTCTAGTTGAGACACTGTTGAAAATCTGCCTAATATCTTCCATATCTTCTGTAAGAAATCTAAATGAATCAGAAAGTCGAAAAAACTCATAGTTACTAGTTACCTTAGAGAATTTGTCTAAAATTGCCATTGGATCCATTTGATTCGAATCCTTGATTGAAAATTTGACATCCATTATTCCATCAGTTAATGCCAATCTTGCATTTTTCAAGACTGACTCTTCTTTTACTTCATTTTTGATTTCAAATGAATCTGCAAATCTTTTGATTGCAACTACTACGGTATTGAGATTAACAGGATTTCCTAGAATTTTCTCTATCTCTGGTTGAAGTTTTACTGCCAGTGCTGTATAATTAATCAAATCCATTTTCATACAATCATAAATTGAACGATTTCTGGTAATGATTTCTTTTACGACCTCAGGAATTGATACACTTGAAAGTCTCATTAAAATTATTATATTGTGTCAGTTATAATAGGATTATGTAAGAAATTAAAGAATAAACAATAATCTTTATATAATGTAATATGTATTACATTAAGTAGATAAATATGACAAACTTCTTTGATAGTGAATTTGATAGAATTTTCAAAAGAATGTCAAACTCTTTTTTTGACATAAATGACATTTTTGAGGAATTCAAGGGAAATGGTTCTGAATCTGGCCCATATTATTACGGTTATACAATGACCGTTGGTCCTGATGGAAAACCTGTGGTAAAAGAATACGGAAATGTCAAACCAGGATTACTTCCAACTTCTGAAACACGAGAACCACTTGTCGACACAATTGTAGATGAAAAAGAAAAAGTAGTAAAACTCATAGCTGAAATGCCGGGAGTAGAAAAATCTGATGTCAAAATTGTTGTTGAAAACAAAATAGTTGATCTTTCAGCAGAACACAATGATAAAAAATATCATGTAAAAGTTCCTGTGCAACAAAAAATTGATGAAAACTCTGCAAAAGCTTCTTACAAGAATGGAGTTTTAGAAATAGTCTTCAAACTACTTGAAGAAGAAAAGCCAAAAGGTAAAACGGTGGAGGTTGAATAAACCCCTCTAATTTTTGAGGTAATAATATGAGTGAAATAATTTTAAAAATTGAAGAAAGTCCTCAACAACATGTTGGAAGAGGTAGAGCAATTGTTGATCCTAAAATTATTGAGGATCAAAAATGGAATACAGGACAAATTTTAGAATTAACATATAATAAAAAAACACATGTAAAACTTTGGCCAGGTGCACCTGAAGAATACGGTTCAGGGATTATCAAAATTGATGGAATGACAAGACAAAATATTGGTCTGGAATTGGTGATAAAATTACATGAAATCAGTAGAAGCAGTATAATGCTGAACAAATTGCTTTATCTCCAACTGAAAAAATTGCAGCAGATTGATGAAGAACAATACATGATGTTACAACTTTCAAAATCATGTATTTACAACTGCATGATTCAGTATCACTTAACACTCAGATGGGAGGAATGAGAAAGCTATTGAGTTGAATCCTGATTATTATGATGCCAACTATAACCTTGCTGTTATTCACTACAACAAGGCTAGAGAAGTAATCCATGAGTTGAACGAATTGAGCCTGGATGAATACAGGAAGCAAGAGGCAGCCTATGCTGAGAAGGCTCCAGTGTATTTCAAAGACGCACTGCCGTATTTTGAAAAGGCAGTTGAAGTAGCGTCCGATGATGATCTGCAATTGTTGGAGACTTTACAGGGAATTTACCTGAAATTAAATATGAAAGACCAGGCAAGTGCCCTTGATGCAAAGATTAAGGTACTCTCAGGTCAATAGAGAAGTAATTAGCTATATGATCTTAAAGCTGTTGGATTTATTTTCAACAGCTTTTTTTATTGAGTCGTGTTCCTTAACACTTTTTGATCCACCACCAAAAATCCCTGAAATGCCGGATTTGGCGCTGCTCATTGCCTTTCCTACGGCATCATAGCTGGTTTTGAAGGTTTGTACTGAAGCATTCTTTCCTGCCTTAAAAATACCCTCCACCACTTTTTTAGATGATTTGACCACCAAAGTTTTTAAAAGCACTGAAGCTTCTAAAAATGAGTTCGACTTCATTTCAGTAATCGAGATTGCCTCCGGAAAGCAGTAGTTTTTTGTTAAGACACCTACACGCAATGAAAGAAAAGCATTTACAGTACCTTCCAAGATTGAATCAGTAATGATGTGTGCGGCATTTCCAACTACGGGAATATGCTTTCCGGGACTTTTCAATATGGCGCTGATAATTGGCTGAATTTGCTGAGAATACCAAGCGCATCGGCGACTATCAGGCAGTTTGCCGAACTGATCGGCGCCGATGCGCTGGTGGTGCCGCTGCGCGTTGTGCCGTACCCATGGTGCGGGCTTTAGCGTCTACCGAATGTTCAACCAGGTTGCCCAGGCGCGCACGCGATTCGGTCTGTTCGGTAACATCCAGCACATTGATGATGCCGGTGGCGGCATTGTTGATGCTGCAGGGTTGAGAACGAAATCGACCCATTTGGTCTGGACTGGCCTTGGTGACGATGGGGCATTTTTCGCGGCAGGTGGTGCCGGCTTTAAGTCTGCAGGCCTGTCCCCACTTTCAGGATTCAGGATCTGCCAGATGTCCATCTGCAAGATCTCTTCGTTGCTGAAGCCCGAGAGCTCTTCGGCCGAGCGGGTTGGCGTAGATCCACTGCTGGTTCTGGAAACAGGATGGCGGTTGGTGAGGTGTCGGCTAGGATGCGGAATTTCTCCTCATTGGCGCGCAGTTCGTTGAAGAGCAGCAGGAGCAGGCCAGGCGATGCCGTCATCGACATAACTGAAACGCTG
>CALNZF010000114.1:0-9045 GCA_942490965.1 uncultured Nitrosopumilaceae archaeon
ATGTGTTTTTTTGTTCTTTCAGAATCAGTAAATTCCATATTGCAAATTTTACATGTATTTGAGAAATTAGTCTCTCTTTTTAGAATATTTTTTACAATACTTTTACTAAAAGATAATTTTGATCTCATGCTAGAATTATGAATTTGTCATTATAAGGCGTTGCTTAACATTGTTAATTCAAATCAATTTTCATAATAGTTAAAGTAGTTATATTTCCATGTTGGGACATGGCTGATTCTAAAAAATATCGTGAAAGAGTCTATATTGTAAAAGATATTATTTTGACACTTTCTGAATATGGCCATCTCAACCAAACTGCATTGTTTAGTTTTTGTGGATTGAATATTACAAAACACAAGCAGATTCTAGATAATTTAGAAAATAATGAGATGATACAAAGGCTGGAAACTAAGGAGGGGAAAAGAACCATTACTATATTCAAAGTTACTCACAAAGGAATGGAATTTTGTCATGAGATTTTAGAACCTTTTGAAAAATTATTTCCAAGAAGTGGCAGATCTAGTGCTGTATTAGATACTGAATAACTATTCTTCATCTAGATTATATTTTGTGGATATTTCTTTATCCAAATCATCTCTTTTCTTCAAATAGCCACAATACCTTTTGTTCCATGAATTAAGAGATTTGAATTGCTGTATGCCTGCTACTAGCCAAATTCCAGAAGTAACTAAGACTGTGGTTATTAAGATCATCAATAAAACTGCAAATTCGCCCTCATTCTCTATTATCTGAAAGAATTTTGGATGTGTTATTAGATATAGTGAAATTCCTAT
Organism: uncultured Nitrosopumilaceae archaeon; assembly: GCA_942490965.1. Lineage (GTDB taxonomy): Archaea > Thermoproteota > Nitrososphaeria > Nitrososphaerales > Nitrosopumilaceae > Nitrosopumilus. The sequence continues at coordinate 795 of CALNZF010000114.1, forward strand.
TGCAAGTGGTGCTAAAATTAGTGCAGAGAATGAAACTCCCAACATCATTCCTCTGAGTTGTTGGATTTTTTCAATAAAAAGATCCATTGAACTTAGTATGCTGTTTTGATTATCTGACAAATTCTTCCTCTTCTATATTTAATGAATTTAGTTTTATGTGTTCTGGATTGTATTTTATTAAAAACAAATTAAAATTTTCTAAATTATGCATTCGTATCTATCTGATATTGCATAGTATATAGCAAATACTTAACAATGTTAATTCAATTTTATTAAAAATTCAATCCACTTCAGTTTATGAAGAAAAAGAAAGATTCCGATGATGAGAACTTGGCAATTAAAAAAAATGAAGATTGGTGGAGATTAGAAAAATTTCAGATTGGAAGGAGTAGATTTCCATAGACATGACTTTTTGTTGTAAAGGCATATGCGATACTTTAGAGATAGACATAGTGCCTACAGGTTTACGATATAAATCTGGACACAAAAGATGTTCAACTTGTACTATTTTTGTTAAAACTAGAAATATTGGATGTCCATGTTGTGGTACACGTCTAAGAACAAAATCAAGACATAGAAAACATCTAAAAAAATGATCATCCCTTAACATTGTTAAGCATATTCTAAATATTTCAGAATCAATCAATCTTAATGCAGAGGCAACTCACTCCAGAGAGGAAATTTAGGATTATGAAATATTCTTTAGTTTCATTTACACCTAAGACACAGTAATTTCCTACTGCTTCTGCATTATTATTCATTGTATTGTGAGAGTTAACATTGTTAACTGAAGTATATTACTTGTAAATTTAAAAAAAATGTAATTGATTAAACTGAAATGTAATGATTATGGATTTGAGTGTGATTTTGTATCTGAAGGTGAAATGGAATCAGTACTTGATGAATTTGGAAAACACACTGATGAAGAGCATGGAATAGACTATTCAAAAGAAGTGCTAATGCAGATTATTTTGAGAAAAACTACCCATACATAATCTCTGGAATGTGTACTGATGATTGATATTTTAGACTATAATTTCATCTTGTTATTCCTTGATAACGTGTTTCTTCAAGGTGATGATGGTGGGATTTTTTCATTTATGAGTCAAGGCAGACAAGCATTGGGAAGTGATGATCCCATAGTCAAGGGAGTGATTCTTACATTATTTGGAGTAACTGGATTTGGAATTGTTCTTAATTTATTCAATGCTATGGTTAGGAAAAAAATGGTTGATCAAGATAAACTAGCACGAATTATGAAAGAAACCAAAGGATGGCAAAAAGAAAGAATGTCTGCAATGAGAGCAAAAGATCAAGCCAAAATTGCCGAGCTAGGCAAAAAATCATCATACATGAACAAAATGTCAATGGAAATGATGCAGATGAATATGCAACCAATGATGATTACTTTTGTTCCATTAATTTTGATTTTTTATCTTGTGTTGCCACAACTGTTTGCATACACTGTAGCTTTCTCTCCAATCTCATTAAATGTAATTCCTGGAAATATGTTCCAACTAACATGCACTGCAGAACAGGCATTAGATGTTGAGCATGTTTGTTTTGGCAAAGAAAATGAACTATATCTTTGGGCATGGTACTTTTTGTCATCAATTTCATTTAGTGGAATAATAATGAAGCTTACAAAGACTTCGATGAATTTGTCCTAGTGCTCTAATTGATTGGAACACTCTGTTGAACAAACATCGTCACACCAATGCTCAAATTCTTTTCCACATACGATACATGTTTTCATTTATCATTACTCCGCATTTCTAAATGTCCATTTTAATTCACCATGCTTTTTTACAAATTCCTCAGGCGATACTTTGGCATGCTTATTTTTAATATGGTACCTGTAATCTCCTAGTGAGACAAATTCATGATTACATAGAGGACAATTTTTACTAAACACCATGAAAAACTATATGTATTATTTCCTTTTAGCGGTTCCTTAACAATGTTAATTATTGTATATATGCAGGAAAATTATTTTTAATCATTGAACAAGACAAAGAAAAAACCATCCAAGTTATCTAAAAGCACTATTATCTCTGTGAGCGTTGTTGTATGTGCTATCATTTTGTTAGTTGTAGTGACACTAAATTCTTTTAATCCAGTAAATTCTGATAGTTTTGTTTTTGCTTCTACTAATAACGTATTTTTAAAAACCATGTCTTCGCAAGGGAATTATTACTATCAAGTTACTAAAGGTGGCAAATCATTTTCTTCTGGTGATGGGACGTCTCATTCAATTAAAGCATCCAAAGGAAATCTTATTCAGATTCATTTGATTAATGAAGATAGGAATCTACCAAACAATCCTTCAAAACATAATCTAAACATTGATGAGTTTAATGTTCATATCAAAGATTTGGATTATTTTCAAAGTGAATCAGTTACATTTTTTGCAGACAAAACAGGTACTTTTGATTATTATTGCTCAATTCATCCAGGCATGAAGGACACCATCACTGTATCTGAATAAAAATTCGTAATGAATTTATTTTTTGAAGAAATTCCATTGATTTTGTAAAATTTTCGTACCCACGATTCAAACCTTTGATGGCACTGAATAATTAATAAAAAAAGAAAAACAAAACCCCGATCTAAAAATTTACGCTGAAATATGTTCAACAAACTTGACTCAATATCTCAATGATTTATAAGACGATTATCGAGTTTTTGACTTTATGGCAAAGGTATACGATGTACCAGCAGATGTGTTGATAGAAAGACTATCTGCAGCACTAAAAAGTGAAGATATTCCTGCACCTTCTTGGATACCTTTTGTGAAAACTGGTGCTCATGCAGATAAACCTCCTCAAGATAGAGAATGGTGGCATACAAGATGTGCTTCAATTATGAGAAAAATTTACCTTAATGGTCCAATTGGAATTAATGCTTTACGAAATGATTACGGTGGTGGTAAACCATCTGGATATGGGGCAGCACATCACAAAGATGCTGGCGGTGCAATTATTCGTAATGCAATTCAAGGATTAGAAAAACTTGGATATTTAGAAAAAGTTGAGAAGAAAGGACGTATAATTTCTAAACAAGGAATGCAAAAACTAGATAGATTAGCAACTGAAATTCTTAAAGAACTAATTGTTGAGACCCCACAATTGAAAATATATTCTTAGATTCAAAATGAGTTTTTCAGAATCCAACGAACCTCCTGTAGATAGCACAAATCATGAACTAGCTGCACAAAAAGAGCAAATCCTAAAACAAGTCTTATCTCCTGAAGCTAGAATGAGACTAAATAACATCAAAATGGTAAAACCTGAACTATCTGAGATGGTTGAACAATATTTGATCGGTATGGCAACTCAAGGAAAAATCCCAGGTCAAATTTCTGATGAGCAATTAAAGCAAATTTTGCTCTCTACACAACAACCAAAACGAGATTTTAAGATAAATCGAGTTTAATGCCGAAAAAATATAAATTTAGAAAGAACTTCTGTTTATCATGAAAGCCGTTGTATACAATGAATATGCACCAGATGATAATTATGCTAAAATCCTCAAAGTCCAGGATATAGATGACCCAAAACCAAAATCAGACGAAGTAGTATTTTCAGTAAAATCTGCTGCCCTGAATTATAATGATATTTGGGGAATGCGTGGAGTCCCAGTTGCAGTTCCATTGCCACATGTATCAGGTTCTGATGCTGCAGGTGATGTTATCGCAGTTGGAGAGGATGTTAAAAATATTCAAGTTGGAGATAGAGTAGTATCTCACTCTAACATGTCATGTAGAGTTTGTAGAGCATGCACTGACGGTCGAGAATTTGATTGTATCAAGAGAACCATTTGGGGATTTCAAACTGGTCCAACTTGGGGAGCCTTCCAAGAAGTAACTCATCTTCCTGAAGTGAATGTTTCAAAAATTCCTGAAGGAGTATCATACGATGAAGCAGCAGCTGCATCGATGACCCTTCTAACTTCATGGCATATGCTAGTTGGCAGAGCCAAGATTACTCCTGGACAAACTGTCTTGATTATGGGTGGTGGTTCTGGAGTTGGAAGCTTTGGAATTCAAATTGCAAAATTATACAATTGTGATGTTATTGCAACTGCAAGTCCAGACAAACTAGACAAATGTTTAGAACTTGGAGCCGATTTTGCAGTAGATCATAGAAAAGAAGATTGGAGTAAAGAAGTCTTTAAGATTTCAAAAGAACTTGCAAAAAAGAAAGGTGAAGCACCAGGAATTGATTTGTCGTTTGATCACATTGGTGAAACCCACTGGAATCAGCAACTACAATTGTTAAAGTACGGTGCAACCCTTGTTTCATGTGGTGCAACCACTGGTTACAATGCAAAGACTGATCTTAGACATGTGTTCTTCAAAGGAACTAACATCTTGGGTTCAACACAAGGAACTAAAGCCGAATTAGAACAAGGACTCTATTGGATGGGTCAAGGAAAAATTAAAGCAGCAATTGACTCAACTTATACATTTGAGCAAGCAGCCGAGGCTCACACAAAGATGTTAACCGGAAAAGGAATGTTCGGAAAAATCTTAATGAAGCCAGAGGGCGTTTAGTCATTTAATGACTCAGCTTTTTCGAAGTCTTATTTTTGTCCCTGGAAATAATTCCAGATTCTTAGAAAAAGCAAAAACACTCCAAGCTGATGTTGTTTGTTTTGATTTAGAAGACTCTGTGCCAGATAATGAAAAAACAAATGCACGAAAACTAATCAAATCCGCATTAAGAAATAGAAAATCCTACAGATCTTCAGTTTTTGTTAGAACAAACTCTCCAAATTCAGGAAAAATCCCTTCTGATCTTAAAGAAATTGTACAAAAAGGGATTGATGGAATTGTAATTCCCAAAGTAAATAATGTAAAAGAGATGAAAAAAATTGAAAAACTATTATTAGATTTAGAAAAAACTAGAAAATTAAAACCAATCCAGGTTATACCATCTATCGAGTCTGCAGAAGGAGTAGTGAATACTTTTCATATTGCATCTTTTGGAAAACGTGTATCAGCAGTAGTTTTCGGTGTATTTGATTTGTTAAATGATTTAGGAGTAGAGTACACAAAAGATTCTGAGGGGGAAAAATATTCTAGAAGAAAAATATCTGTAGATGCACATGCTGCAGGAGTCGCAGTAATTGATTCTATTTGGCAAGATCTTAAAGATTCTAAAGGATTAGAAAAAGATTGTAAACTCGGAAAAAGTTTGGGGTATACAGGAAAAAGCATCATTCATCCAGATCAAATACCTGTAGTCCATAAATTATTTTATCCAAACAAAAGTGAAATATTGTGGGCTCAGAAAGTATGTGAAATTTATCCTGATTCAACTAAGAAAGGTAAAGGTGCAACTACTGTAGATGGAAAAATGATAGATGAAGTGCATTTTAAACAGGCAAAAGCTCTTCTTGATCTTATAAAATAATCTTTTTTAGTTAAATCTATTCGGATAACTCAATAATTGATTTCATACTAGAACTTTTTTCAAATATTTTTTTATTTACAATTCCAACAATTTCCATTTTATCTTTTTTAATATCTAATTTTATTTCCTCAAAAATACATTGCAGTTTAGATATTTTTTTACTTTCACTAAGTACTTTTCCAGATTCAATAATTAAACCATTTAAAATCAAATTTTCTATCTTTCTATATCCGGATGTTTTTGGAACTTTTGACTCTTTAAGAATTTGAGGAATTGTATATTCATTTTCTAATAGAGTAGAAATAATTTTTCTTGATTCGGTATCTCCAAATAATTTTATAATCAAATCCCCTAAATTAGAATTAATTATAGTTACTACAAATTTATCATCTTTCTTTTTTACTTTAATAATTTTATTAATACAATCATTTTCAAATTTATTAACATCCATTGAAGAATTTTTTCTAAGAACACTAGAAAATTTATTAAAATGTTCAACTGATAATTTTATTGACATACCATGTTCCAAAAATAATTCTCTTTCAGTCTTTTTCAAAATTTCTAAATCTAGATTTTTTTTAATTTCAGATGATAGTGAAGATCCAAGCATTCTATCAATACCACCCATACATCAGTTGTAAACGATGGAAAATATTAAAGCACTGCTCTTTGTATTATGACTAGTATGACTAAATCAGTAATAGTAGTTGATGATGATGAAGACACAGTTAGATTGTTTAGTGAATTTCTTGAAGAACATGAAATCAATGTAGTTGGTAGTGGGTTTGATGGAATTACAGCTGTTAAATTATACAAAGAAACTAAACCTGATGTTGTCTTAATTGATCTTAATATGCCAAATGGAAGTGGTTTTTATGCAATTAAAAAAATTCAAGAGATCAATCATGATGCACGAATAATTGCAGTAACTGCCGATGGAAGTTTCACGACTGAAGAAAAGTTGGAAAAACTAAACATTCCTCTTATTCAAAAACCATTCAAAATGGACCAAGTAATTTCTATAATTAAAAACTAAAACTTTCCCATTTTTGGAACTTTTCATATAATGTTATATTGTAAAATTCATACAATATTTTTGATAGATATGAGTAAACGTGTAACAATCATGATTGATGAGGATCTTGATAAAAAACTAAGACTACGTCAAGCAAAATTAATTCAACAAGAACAATCATCATATAGTTATTCAAAAGTTTTGAACGAAACACTTCGTAAAGTTTTGAAATAATCTATTTTAAATTTCTATTTAATTAGAATAGATTAAAGAATAATGAAATTTCATTACATTATAGATGATAGATCTTCTTGATCCTTCAAATGTAATAACTAGGATGTTTAATGCTAAAAAATATCAAGAGATGTATGTCTATTGTAAGGGATTATTAGAAAAAATTCCAAATGATATGGTTGCTCTACAAAACATTTCATTATCTTTAATCTATTTAGAAAAATATGAAGAATCCATTGATTATTGTAATAGAGTTTTAGAAATAAAAAACTCTGATACTTATGCATTGAAAAATAAGATTTTTGCTCTTGAAAATTTAAAACAATACGAACAAGTTTTAAAATTATGCCAACAAATTCTTTCAACTAATCCCAAGGATGTTTGGACACTAAACAGCATGGGTTTGTCTCTTAATGAATTAAATCGTCATAAAGAAGCTCTTGAATGTTATGATACATCACTTCTAATAGATCCAAATGATATTACGGCTTTAATGAATAAGGCCATTTCATTAAGTCATCTGGGAAATTATCAAGATGCTATTGATTATTACGATAGAGCTCAAATACTTGATCCAAAATTAAAAGAACTTCCTCTTGCAAAATCAAGACTATTTGAAAAATTAGGTATGGATGATAATGCATTTTTAGCTGCCCAAGGAATTCTCAATAAAGATATGGAAAAAATTAAAAATAATGCTAAAAAAAATAAATGTTCTGTCTTTCACCAATTTTGTAATGATGAATTTAAGACATCAAATTCTGAATAAATTTTTAAAGTAAAAAATAATTACTTACATTATAAATTACCATATCTAAATATGGTGAAGAATTTTATAGATATGATTCATAGATAATTTCATGTTTACTGGAATTGTTGAAGGAATAGGCAAAGTAGAAAAAATTTCTAAAAATACAAAGAATAGAAGTGCTATACAAATGACTGTGAATTTAGGAAAACATGCAAAGGGATTAAAAATTGGACAAAGTGTTGCTCTGAATGGTGTTTGTCTTACTGCTACTAATCTTTCTAAATCAAGTTGTATTTTTGAAATGATTGAAGAAACCACTAAAAAAACTGATCTTGGGAATTTAAAAATTGGAGGAATTGTAAATATTGAACGTAGTTTGAAAGCAGGTGATCGACTTGAAGGCCATTTTGTTTTAGGTCATGTCGATGGCGTTGCTATTATTAAAAAAATCATAAAAAAACCTAAAGAAGTTCAAGTTTGGTTTGAAGTTCCAAAAAAATTATCCAAGTTTGTAGTGAAAAAAGGTTCTATTGCTTTAGATGGAATTAGTTTAACTGTTGTTGATATTAAAAATTCTCTAGCATCAGTATCGTTGATACCTCACACAATTGAGGTAACAAATTTTCATACAAAAAAAGTAGGCGATAAAGTTAATATTGAAACTGACATTCTTGGAAAATACATCTTAAAGTAAAGCCAATTATCTACAATTTTAGTGGTAATTACCAGTTTTTTAGTAAACTTTATAATTAGATTAAGAAATTTTTTCTTATGTCTCTTGATTCTGCATTACAATCTTTGAAACGTGGAGAATTTGTTCTATTGTTTGATTCT
>CALNZF010000115.1:0-25744 GCA_942490965.1 uncultured Nitrosopumilaceae archaeon
CTTGAAAACGCAATGACTTCACAATTCTCTACTTTGGCAAACTGTACTGCCATATGTCCTACCCCGCCGATTCCAAAAATTCCAATTTTTTTATTTTGTTTTGGCTCTGCAGCTTTTACTGCCTTGTATGCAGTAATTCCTGCACAAAATAGCGGTGCGGCATATTCTGCCTTCATGTTCTCTGGAACTTTGGTTGCAAAATCTTCTACAACTGTAATGTATTCTGTGTATCCTCCTTTGAAAGATTCACCAGTAATGACTGATGATTCACAGAGGTATTCTTTTCCCTCTTTACAATATTGACATGCCTTGCATGCTTCTAAAAGTGGGGTTATTCCCGCTCTGTCTCCGATTTCAAATTTAGTAACTTTATCCCCTATCTGCACAACTTTTCCAACCACTTCGTGACCTGGAACTGTAGGCAATGACGGTGGAATTCCGATATCTCTCCAATCTCCTTCTATGCCGTGAAGCTGAGAGTGACAAACTCCACAAGCTTCTATTTTTAATAAAATCTCATTTGGTCTTTTAATTTCATGTTTATCAATTTGAGTAAGTTTCAATGGGCTTGTTTCAATTTTTGCACATTCAGAAAGTACCATGGCCCGCATTTTTTCCATAATTCTAAAGATTAAAGACGAAATTTTAACATTCGTTAATTTATTTTTGATTTCTATTCGTATTTGATCTTTAATGATGGATTTGTAGACTCATATGGGATTTAATTTTATGGGAAAATATCCAGCGGATGTTGAAATTATCATCAATCTGATAAATCCAATGGTCAGAGATTGGTCTATCCTAAGCAATAGGCCAATCTTGCTTTTACGCTAAGATTTATTTGCAAAATTAACAAAACAGTGGATATGAGTGAAATTTCTGATGAAGATAGAGAGAGGGTGAAATTATTGCAACTCGTCACTAGTTCTAAACATGAATTCAAAAAACTCACTTTGGAACAATTAAGCCGCTTACAAGAATTAGTTGAAAAAAAAGATTACAGCCATGATAAAAAAGCACATAAATCTAAAGTAAAATTATTGGGAAAAATCAATGTCAGAATTTACGAATTGACAGAAGGAAAAGGAATCTGGAATTAGTGTTCCAATTAGGTACAAATATTCAAACAAATCTGATAAACTGTGGTGGAAAATAATCTCATTCATGAAAGTAGTCCCTATTTACTTCAACATGCACACAATCCTGTCAATTGGTATGGATGGAATGATGAGGCATTAAAAAAAGCAAAAGATGAAAACAAACCAATTTTCCTAAGTATTGGATACAGTGCTTGCCATTGGTGTCATGTTATGGCTCATGAGTCATTTGAAAATGAAGATGTCGCTGAATTTATGAATGAAAATTTCATTAACATCAAAGTTGACAGAGAAGAAAGACCTGACATTGATGATATCTATCAAAAAATTTGCCAGATGGCAACAGGCCAAGGGGGCTGGCCATTGAGTATTTTCCTTACTCCTGATCAAAAACCATTCTATGTTGGAACTTATTTTCCCGTTTTGGATTCATACGGCCGTCCTGGATTTGGAAGTATCTGTAGACAACTCTCGCAAGCATGGCAAGAAAAACCTAAAGATATTGAGGCCTCTGCTGAAAAATTTATCGGTGCATTACACAAAACTGAAAAAGTTCAAACTCCTTCTAAATTAGAACGAATAATTCTGGATGAGGCAGCTATGAACTTGTTTCAATTAGGTGATGCAACATATGGCGGATTTGGTTCTGCACCAAAATTTCCCAATGCTGCTAATGTGTCATTTCTGTTTAGATATGCAAAATTATCTGGATTGGGCAAATTCAATGAATTTGCGCTCAAAACTCTCAAAAAAATGGCTAATGGGGGGATATTTGATCAAATAGGTGGCGGGTTTTCTAGATATTCCACAGATGCCAAATGGCTGGTTCCTCATTTTGAGAAAATGCTTTATGACAATGCTTTGATTCCAGTAAATTATGCTGAAGCATATCAAATCACAAAAGATCCGTTTTACCTAGATGTTTTAAAAAAAACCCTTGATTTTGTTTTACGTGAAATGACTTCTCCTGAAGGGGGATTTTATTCTGCATATGACGCTGATTCTGAAGGTGTAGAGGGAAAATACTACGTGTGGAAGAAAAGTGAAATTAAAGAAATCCTTGGAAGTGATGCTGATCTGTTTTGTTTGTACTATGATGTGACTGATGGGGGAAATTGGGAAGGCAGTAATATTTTGTGCAACAATCTCAACATTTCCACTGTATCTTTCAATTTTGGAATATCTGAATCTGATGTTGGTAAAACTTTAAAATCTTGCTCAGAAAAATTATTAAAAGTTCGTTCAGCTAGAATTCCTCCTGGATTGGATGACAAGGTTTTGGTTTCATGGAATTCTTTGATGGTTACAGCATTTGCAAAAGGATACCGTGTTACAGGGGATGTTAGGTACCTTAATGCTGCAAAAGACTGCATTTCATTTATTGAGCAGAAACTTTTTGTAAATGAAAAATTGTTACGAACTTACAAGAATGGAATTGCAAAAATTGATGGATATCTGGAAGACTATTCTTATTTTGTCAATGCGTTACTTGATGTCTTTGAAATTGAATCTGACCCAAAATATCTTGAATTATCTATAAAATTAGGTCATCATTTAGTAAATCATTTCTGGGATTCTGAAAACAATAGTTTCTTTATGACTTCTGATGATCATGAAAAATTAATAATTCGACCCAAGAGCAATTATGATTTATCTTTGCCTTCTGGAAATTCTGTTTCTGCTCTTGTAATGCATAGATTGTTCCATCTATCTCAAGAACAAACTTTTCTTAAAATAACCACCAAAATAATGGAATCTCAGGCACAAATAGCTGCTGAAAACCCTTTCGGATTTGGATATTTACTAAACACCATTTCCATGTATATTCAAAAACCTCAGGAAATTACTGTCATTAACACTGAAAATTCTGAAATAGTCCAGTCTCTTCTTTTAGATTATTTGCCAAATTCAATTATGGCAATAATTGAGAATCCGTCCCATCTGGAAAGCCTCTCCAAATATCCTTTCTTTGCAGGAAAATCATTTGAAGATAAAACTAGTGTGTTTGTTTGTAAAGACTTTGCATGTTCACTACCTCTTCATACTTTGGATGAAATAAAATCCAATCTTTAGATCTTTTTCAAATCAACATTGATGATGCTTTCAACTTGAGGTCTTCCCATGTTGTCATATCTTGATTTGGGCATTGCAATTGTGATTTGAGTTTGTTGGTATGATTTGATATTGACTGTGGGCTGTGCTTGTAAAATTGCTTCTAATAATGGCATGACTTGTTCTTTAGTTTCTGAATCTAATCTCTTTGAAACATTCTCGATGATCAATTGTTTTTGTGAAATTGGCTCTGTTGTGATGTTTTCAATTAAAGTTAACTGGACCATTTGACCGTTATCTACTATCTGAGTAATTTTAAATTCATTTGTTTCAGGCATAATGTCCCTTGGTTTTCTTTATGATTTATCTTTAACGAATTGAAAAATATAATACTATTACTGCAGTCACTACTGCTGATGTCACTCCTAATCCAAAGATAATCTTACTTCCATCAATCTTCATGTTTCTTATTTCTGAATGTTAGAATTAAACTGTACTGATTTTCAATTTTTTAAAATAATTCCACTGATGATTCCTACGTAAGTGTTTTAATGGAAATTCAACTACATTTGTTATCGCACGTTAACTGTATTCATACATCTGCGATAGTACGACCAGTCCAACAGGAGTCATAAAGAGTGCCCAATTGGGCACTCTTTTTCATTAAAATTTACTAGTTTGAATCTGTATTTTCAGGTGTGTTTTTTGTTTCATTTTCCATGGGTTCGGGCTTTGGAGGATCAAGAATTGATTTTTTAATTATCGCTGCCCTGTCTTTTATGATTTGGTTGAATTCTCGCATGTCATCTAAACCTGGTGTCTGTTGTTGATTCTGATATGCTTGCAAAAATCCCGAATATACGCATCCTGTAATGATTCCAAATGCTGTATCTGGAACTGATTCAATTTCAGGAACAAAATTTTCTGCTATTTGTTTGTAAGATTCTGACTCGTTGATGTAATAGTCAATTAAACTGTCAATGAAATCCTTGTTTTCTTTGGAAATTCCCATGTATACTTTCTTTATTTTCTAGTTTATTTAATTGTCTTTGATTAATCGTTTATTTATTCATGAACTGATTTCAATATGTTGTGGAAATTAGAATCTGATGAAGGTTTTTTTAGAATATATGATTCTAAAAAACTCGTAGCGGGATATTTTGATCCTGACTATGGGGATATTTTTCCAAAAGAAAATTCTGAAGAAATCATTTCATCTATGTTGAAAAATCAAGATAAAATTTTAGGTGGAATTGTTATGGTTCCTCTTGTTAAATTTAGATTATTTGACACTGATTTGGATACTACTTTAACAAATGTAGAATCTCAAGTAAATCGTGTAGATGAGCATTTGCAGAAATGGAAGTTATTTTTATCTAAAATGGATTATGAGTGGCACTCTGTTCGAATCTCTCACACTGATCAGGATATGCTTACAATAGCATTTCAGATAAAATTCTCAAAACCCACTCCTCTTGAAAAAATGTCTTTAGGTGAGGAACTTTTTGATATTTTTGAAACGTTGCAAAAATATGATTTGTTGTAGAATCTTGTTTATCTAAGGCAGGTGGTCTTTTTTCCATTTTTCAGCCTCATTAAAACAGTTGAACCATTCAATTTCAGTTTCATCAGAATCAAATTCGTTTATTTCATTTTTAAATTCTAAATCGCAATTCTTTTTCATATTTTCTGAGATTTGAATCACTTTTTGCTTGAGCACATTATCTGGAGGTGAGAATTTATCTGCTTCATCAAATTCTACTATTCCTGCCTTGGCTAATTGGAATTCAGCTAGTCCTAAATTTTCATATTCATATGCTTCTTGAATTTGTGTATCTGACCTTACCTTTGCTAATTCGTCGCCTGATGTAATCCATTTGATATATTCAACATCGCTTTTTAATTGTGTTTCAGATGATATCCTGAATAATTCTACTGAACTTTCAAATAATTCAGGTGTGGATAAATTATCATATCTAGAAATAATGTCTTCAAATTTATCCACATGTTCTTCATAATATTTTAACAACTCTTCTTTTGTTATGTCGCCTTCATCCCATTTTGTTTTTTCAGAATAAAATTTTGTTTGTAATTCTGATACATCTTGTTGAATTTGAGCAAGTTCATTTCCGAACTGAAATCCTTTTTGCTTGGTCTGTTCAGCCGAATAATTGTATACAATAATTGCAATGATGATTATAATCCCTATTGCAGCTATGGTGATGTTTTGAATTTTATTTTTTTTCAAAGATAATCTATGTAATTCCCTTCATCATCTAACTTTAATTCAATTGTAAATTCAGTCCCGCTAATAAAAGAGTCATTTCGAGTAGTTCTGACTCTGCCAATTACCAACTCGTATGGCCAAATCTCAACTACGATTGCACCTACAGTCACAATTGGCGTTTCTGTAATTTCCATATCTTCGCGTTTTACACCGTGTCTTTCAAGCATGTGTATGGCGTGATCTAATAGTGGTTTAGGATTATTATAATTTAGTACCCAAACTTTTCCTTCATAATCAATTTGCTGCAATTTGAAACAATCCTGAATTCACTCCTATAACAATTAATCGCCCATACATTCTGCTTAAATTTTTTGTACCAAATTCCAATTGGGAAATTTTCGCAAAACGGTAGTTGGTCTGTGAGCCAAACTATGTTCTGATTAAAATCAGTATTACTTTATTAGCAAAAAACCCTTATGAATTACATTGGAAGAAAACCCCTCTAATGAACCAGATATCTCTATCTGTGACATTATGAAAAATAGAACTTCGGAAATTGTTAAAAAATTAGAAAGTCAGCTTCCACTTGCAACCCAACAATCCTCTGATCTATATGCTGCATATCTTCATTCATTTGATGATATGTTTGGTACCTGTTACATATCGCAAAAAGAATTTTTTGACAGGCTACACATCCCCCAACAAAATCTCAAACATTTTGATAAATATCTAGAATCTCTTAGTAAATCATATCAAAATTGGATAGATCTTAATTCAAAGTTATGGTATCATTATGTTCAAATGAGGCTGTTTGACATAAAGTCATTTGATGAATTTGTTCATGTAACAATGGATTCCTATGCTAAAACTCTTGCAAGGTATAATTCTATAATTGATTCTATAAACTCTCAAAAAGAATAGACATAGTTTTGATTAAAAAGAAAAAGATAAGTGTAATTTCAAGAAATTGAAAACATGACGCCAAAGATTCTTGCTTTTGCTGGAAGTACCCGTACTGATTCATTTAATAAAAAACTAGTCAAAGTTGCTGCTCAAGGAGCAAGTGAATCAGGAGCAGATGTAACTGTGATTGATCTTCGAGATTATCCTTTGCCTCTGTTTGATGAAGATTTAGAAAAAAATGAAGGAATCCCATCTAATGCGAATAAGTTAAAAGAGTTAATGTCTTCTCATCAGGGATTTTTAATCTCATCTCCAGAGTATAACAGCTCAATTTCTGGAGTTTTGAAAAATATGATAGATTGGACATCAAGACAAGGAGATGATGAATTTCCTTTGTCATGTTACAAAGATAAAGTTACGGGTTTGATGAGTGCATCCCCTGGAGGATTGGGAGGGCTGAGAGGATTAGTTCATGTCAGAGCAATTCTTGAAAATATGGGGGTTTTGGTAATTCCAAACCAGATAGCAGTGTCACGAGCACATGAGGTCTTTAATTCCGATGATGGTTTAAAAGATTCTAAACAAGAACAAAAAGTGAAAAGTATTGGAATTGATTTGACCCATGTTTTACATAAACTTCATTCCTAATGAAAAAATTCATTTGAATTTTAGTTTCATAACCAATCTTATATTGAAAAAATTCTGAGTATTGACATTAGTAAAAAGCTAATGTCTTCATTATTTGTAGGAAGTATTAATTATGTTGTGAATTGAATTTTTGAAATATGAATACATTTCAAATTGAACCAAATGCTAAAATAAACTCAGTCCATCTCAAAGTTTCTGACATTGATAAATCATTGCAGTTTTACGAATATTTTCTAGGTTTTAAAATTGTAAAAAAAGACTCTTCATCAGTATTTCTTTCCCACGATGGTAACCTTCCTTATCTTGTAGCACTTACTGAAACTAAGACAAACTCTACAAATCAAAAACACGCTGGGTTGTATCATTTTGCAATTCTTCTTTCCCAACGCAAAGATTTGGCAAATTTCCTTTATCATCTGTTACAACACAAAGATGAAGTAAAAATTGATGGTTTTTCAGATCATTTAGTATCTGAAGCAATTTACATAAGAGATCCAGACAATATTGGAATCGAAATTTATCGTGACAGAGAAAAATCTCAATGGGAATGGAATGATAACAATGTGCGTATGACTCTTGACCCCTTGGATATTGAGGGATTACAAAAAGAATACACACAATCATGGGATGGATTTTCTGCTGATACAACAATTGGACATGTACACTTGCATGTTTCCAATCTTGAAAGGGCAAAAAAGTTCTATTCAGAAATTCTTGGATTCAAAAATACTGCAAGTATGAAAGGAGCATTGTTTTTTGCTGCAGGTGATTATCATCATCATATTGCAACAAATGTTTGGCTTGGAGAAAATATCTTACCTGCTAACTCCGAGTTTCCAGGATTAGATTACTTTACCATCAATCTTTCAGATAATACTAATCTTGATGATTTGATAAATAGCCTAAATGATTCTAAAACCACTTTTACAAAATTAGAAAATGGATCAATTAACATATTTGATCAAGATAAAATATCCATTCAAATCTCAAATGATTAGAACTTCATACATATCATTAAAAATAAAGAGGATTGTTCAGGCCAACCCTATTTGTTGCATAAATGCTTGGTTATCCCAAAACAAATATTCTTCAATCATTACACCATCCTTCCAATGACCAACTGTGAACATAGTCAATTTGAATGCCTTTCCAGTTGGTTCAATTACTGTGCCATCAGGCAATTGCATTGGCTCTGTGAAAGTGCCTTCCATAATTCCAATTACAGCAGTCCATTCTCCTGATGCAATTTTGATTGGATGTTCTTCAATGCGTGTATCTGGTGCCCATTCAAACATTGCATCTAAATCATCTACATGAATTGGTAGACCTGTTGTTTTACTACCATTAGGCCAATAGACTATGATGTCTTCAGAATGACTCTCTTTGAATCCCTCCCAATCTTGATTAGTAAATTTGTTGAAGTCTAAGTCATCAAAAGTTTCAAGATGTTGTACTGCAAGTTGTTCTGCCATCTTGTATCTATCTAATTCTTTATTTGTAGTTTGAATTGGTTGATCTGAAGTTTGAAAAACTACAAAACCTACTCCAAGTCCTATAAAAAACACCACTGCTATTATAGCAATCATAATTGATTGATTCACCACAAGATGAAATGACTGTTCTTTGAATTATACTTTGCCTTTTTTATTAATTCCACTAAAATGCTTTATTGAAGTATTGTCAATTTAGTACATGACAAATGTAATTGTTAAAGCAAAAGAAAATGGTCCCTTGATTGTTGAATCTGATGGAAAGACAATATGTGCACTTTGCAGATGTGGGGCATCTGAGAATAAACCAAACTGTGATGGGTCACATGCAAAAATAGGATTCAAGGCAGAATCTACTGAGATCCAAGTTTCTGAATAATCTCTGAGATTTTCGAAATTCACGTGCGACAAATACTTGGTAAACAGTATTTGGCGTGCAAACCATGTATACTTTTGATAGTTTTTACAAAAATTTAGCTGACAATCTAGCTTAGATCAATTAATCGCCAAATCCTTCTGACTTTGAATTTTATACAAACTCTCAAAAGAATTCCATATTGTTTTGGATGTTTTTTGGTTCAACTCCACGGGGATTCACCTGTTAAATTGAGGATAGAAATGGACGCAGATGAGCCTGACTAAGAAGATTTAGTATGAGATGCTATTCTATTTTCACTTGGTTTGTGTTTTCCTGTAACGATATAGTTGATAGCATCACTCATGAATACTGCATGATCTCCAATTCTTTCCAGATAACGTAAGAGTAAGGCTTCAGCTAGAGCACATTTAGTGTTATTAGATTTTATCAATTGAGGCAATCGTTCGTTATAGATTTTATCTATAAATTCTTCATCTTCTTGAATTTTTACGGCTCTTCTAACATCTAATTCTGCAAATGATAAAACAGCTTCGTTTATCATGTGTTTTACCTTTTTTGTAATTTCAATAAGAGAGTCATTTGTACATTCTGAAATATCACCAAACAAATCGCGTACTTGTGTAATGTCATATGCATATCTTCCAAATCTTGAAAACGCATAAGATATCTCAGTGGAAGAGCGAATCATTCTGAAATCATCAGCAACTGGTTGATATTTTAACAACATATCAAAAATCAGATCTTCAACTTCAAAATACTTGCTGCGAATAGAATCAGATAATTTGTAAACCTCTTCAGTTGTATTTTTTCCTTCAAGGTATGAATCAACAGCTAATGAAACACACTCACTTGCCATATCGCCCATCTCAGACATAATCTGTGATAGTTTTTTAAGGGATGGATCAATTAGTCTAGTCATTATCCAAATTGCCCCTGAACATATTTTGCAGTCAATTCGTGTTTAGGATCAGTGAATAGTTTCTTTGTCTCTCTAAACTCTATCAATTCTCCAAGATACATAAATCCAGTATAATCTGAAACACGAACAGCTTGCTGCATGTTGTGAGTTACTATTATTATCGTATATTCTTTTTTTAATTCCATAATTGTTTCTTCAATTTTTTGAGTTGCAATGGGATCTAGTGCAGATGCCGGCTCATCCATGAGTAAAACCTCGGGTTGAATTGCCAATGCTCTTGCAATGCAAAGCCTTTGTTGTTGACCGCCAGATAATTCAATTGCAGATTTCTTCAAATCATTTTTAACCTCATCCCAAAGATATGCCATTTTGAGCGTGTCTTCTACAATTTCATCTAGAATTCTCTTGTCTCTTACTCCATTTAGTTTTAGACCTGCAGTAACGTTATCATAAATAGACATTGTTGGAAACGGATTTGGCTTTTGAAAAACCATTCCTACCTTTCTTCTATGATAAATTGGGTCTATTGATTTATCATAAAGATCAATGTCATCAAGCATTACTTTGCCTTCAACTTTGGCATTTTTTGTCATGTCATGCATTCGGTTTAGACATCTAAGAAAAGTTGTCTTTCCACATCCGGAGGGTCCAATTAAAGCCGTGACCGATTTTTCGGGAAATTTCATTGTGACATTTTTCACACCCATTGTATTTCCATAATGAATGGTAACATTTTCTGCAATCATTTTGAATTTTTTTCCAACAGGAGACCCGGAATCAGGAATTTGTGAATCAGTAGCAATTTTTTGTTTAGTTGTACTCAACGTGGTCATTTCTTAAGAGATGCTCCCTGTTTAATTAATTTCCTTATCATTCCATTTCCATTTCCAAAATAATATCGAACAGCCAAATTAATCCCTATGATGATAAATATCAAAACTAACGCAGCTCCCCATCCCTGTAACTGTGAACTCTCATAGGGTAACAAAGACAATCTCCAAATTCTCAGAGGTAATGCATCCATTGGAACATCCATACTGCTAAAGAATTGACTACTTCCAAGAATAGTCATTATCAAAGGAGCAGTTTCTCCACCTATTCTTGAAACAGCAAGTAAAATTCCAGTAATCATGCCTCCTTTTGCAGCAGAAATTACAATTTTAAAAGTAACAACCCATTTTTTCAAACCCAGAGCAGTTCCTGCTTCACGATAAGTTACAGGAATCATTTTTAGAGATTCCTCAGTAGTTCTTGCAACAATTGGAAACATGATCAATGCCAATGCAAATGCGCCAGCCCACACTGAAAAATGACCAAGAATTAACACAATCACTAAAAATGCAAAGATTCCAAGAACTATGGATGGGAATTCCATAAACACATCATTGAAAAATCGAACATTTCTTGCAAGTCTATTATCTCCATATTCAGAGAGAAATATCCCGGACATAACTCCGATAGGAACACCAATCAGGCTTGCAAGTCCAATTATTATCAAAGTACCCTGAATTGCAGGTCCAATCCCCCCATCACCAGTACCAATTGAACCTGGAGTTGCAGTTAAGAATTCATAGCTGATTGCAGTAATCCCATTTTTAAAAACTTCAACAAGTATGCTTCCAAGAGGAATGATTGCAATTATTACAAATGCAAAGATTACGATATGAACTAGTTTATCGACAAGTAATCTCTTCTTAACATTATTTTTGAATAAAGCCCTGTACTCTTGTCTTTTTTCATTAGTTGTAGTCAATTGTTAATTGCCCCCTCCTTTACTTTCATCATCCTAGTTACTAGCAGATGTGCTACAACATTGATTACAATTGCAATAAGTAAAAGAATCAAGGCAACTCCAATTAAAGCAGGAAGATGTAAGGATGCAGGAGACGCTTCAACAAATTCATTTGCAATAATACTGGACATCGTTTGACTTGGTTTGAAGAATGAAGATGGAAATGCAGCGATGCCAGTTGCATTACCAATTAACATTGTAACGGCCATTGTTTCTCCAACTGCTCTTCCAAGCCCCAGAATTGAAGCCCCGATTAATCCGGTCTTAGAATATGGAAATACTGCAATCTTGAACATTTCCCATTTTGTTGCACCTAACATGTATGCAGCTTCTCTTTGTTGTTGAGGAACTGCTTTCATTATTTCACGAGATACCGATGAAACAGTAGGGATGATCATAATAGCTAAAATTACACTTGCTGTAATGATGTCAAGGCCAAACGGAGTTCCTGAAAATAAAAATATGGAATCCCCGAACAAATCATGCAAGGGTTTCTCCACCCAATCTTGAAAGTAAAGTCTAAAAACTAAAAGGCCCCAGAGGCCATAAATTATACTTGGAACTGCAGCTAAAAGTTCAACTAGAAATCCTAAAGGACCCCCAATTTTTGCAGGAGCATCTGAAATGAACATTGCAATTCCAATGCTGAGAGGAACTCCGATTGCCATTGCCAAAGCAGCAGTAACAAGCGTCCCTGCAATGTAAGGCAATGCGCCAAACGATTCCCTTCCCTCAACTGCATTCCAATCTGTACCGATGATAAATGAAAGACCCTCGGCTTCCCAAATTGGGTAAGACTCAGAAATTAACTGAAATATCATAAGAGCGATAATTACTAAAACAAATGATCCTGCAATTGTAGCAGCTAACTTGAAAATCTTATCCGAGTAGATATTCTGTTTACGATACACATCATGTTTTTTCTCCACATAGGTTCAACCAGAATTACATGTTATCTAAAAAAGGATCATGAATTATATATAATATGGGATAGATTTAGATCTATATAGATCATATTAAGAAACTGTATATTAATAAATTCGACAATAAAGATAATCACAAGTATGTCAGAAATTAAACAAATCAGGCGATTGCAATTAACTGGAGGTTCTACATACACTGTATCCATACCAAAAACATGGATAGATGAATTAAAACTTAAAAAAAATTCCGAAATTACCCTGCTAAAAAATCGTAACGATTCAATCACATTATTTCAAGAAGAACAAAGCAAAAAAAACAACGCCAAAGCAACTATTGGAAAAAAAGATTCAAAAGAATCGATAAGAAGGAAGATTATTGCAATGTATCTTTCAGGATACAAAACTATTGAGATTAAAACAAACGGGATTGAAATCTCTAGTGCACATAAAAGTGCAATTAGAGATTTAGTAAGGACTACTCTCATGGGAACTGAGATTATTGAATCAAGTTCAGAGAGAATAACATTACAAGTCCTAACTCAACTTTCACAATTATCATTTACTGTCGCATTAAAAAGAATGTACGCGACTGCTAAAAATATGCATGAAGAAGCCATTGAAGCACTAAGTGAAACAGATTCAGAGCATGCAGAAGAAATAATCAAAATGGATGATGAGGTAGATAGATTTAGCCTTTATTTGCTTAGAAATCTAAACTTGGCCTTAGAAAATATTCAAGTTTTAATAGATTCTGGCCTTGAAAAACCATCAGATTGTCTAGGATATAGAACAGTAGTAAAATGTGTTGAAAGAATTGCAGATCATGCAGGATTAATTGCAAAGAAGATAAAATATCTGAAATCTCCAATAGATAAAAAAATTCTAAAAGAAATAGAACAAATTAGCAAAGAATCCCTTGTTGTTTTTGAAAATTCAATTTATGCACTGTCTAAAAAAGATTACATAATGGCAGAAAACGTCGCAACAAGTGTAACCAAAGTAATTGAAAAAGAAAAAAAACTAATGGATTCGCTCAAATCTCACGACAATACTGCAATAATAAAATTAATTTTAGAAGATATTAGAAGAACTGCAGAATATTCAAGAGACATATCCGAGATTGTAATAGATGAAACAGTGCAAAGTGTCATTGAAGAATCTTAAAAAAAAATAAAAAAATAAACTTTGGATAATTTATCCGCGGTATTTTTTAGTTAATCCATAGAACATCATTGCTGGTGCTCCCACATACATTCCAAGATTCATCAGGATTACACTCACACCATATCCTAATACTTCAGAGTCAGACTCTGCATATTCCATTATAGACAAAGATGACAGTAGTGGAGTAATTCCAATTTTTACCATTTCTTTGAATGCAGGGTTTGCTCTTTCCATATCGGATATTTGAGGTGAGAATGAATAATACAATTGATTGAATCCAGTCATGAAAGACATTCCTGGAGCACTATTCATTAGTTGATTATCTCGAATTTCTCTTAACAACTGAACTTGCGGTGCCATCTCTGAGCCATATGTTGCAGTTGCAATTAAACAACCCCCACCTTCCTTCTCATCAGATGCTGTCATTTCAGTTTGTTGATTAATCTCTTGTGTGACTTCTGATTTTGGAGATGTATTTTCATCCCAGAGAATTTCTCCATCATATGTTATTTGTTTTAGTCCTTGCTGTCCAAGTTTTGTTACTTTGTCAGCTAGTGGAACATACAATAAACTTGATGAGTATTCTTGACCATCAGTAATCATCCAATTAATTAAATGGATTACAGCTTTTGCTTGTTCTTTGTTTTTAGTTACTGGTTTTAGATCATCATATACTAGCAAGTATGTGAAACTTGCAATAGGGTATGAATTAGATCCTGGCGCATTAACAAGTGATACACCTACCCAACTGTCTTTAGCAGCAGGTAGACTGTCAGCAACACCACTAGATGCAGCAGAGATGCTGTCTAGAGAGGGTTCAATGAATGCAGATTTCTCGGCATTTTGAATTGATGCATAAGTCATTCCTGTTTGAAACGCATAAGCAAGTTCAACATATCCAATTGAGTATTCTGTAGATTTTACAATTGTTGCCACCCCCTCATTTCCTGCAGCAGCTAAACCTACAGGCCATGGAACCGATTTTCCAGTACCTACTAGTTCATCCCATGTTGGACTTACAGTAGTCAGATAATCCGTAAAGATGAAAGTGGTTCCAGAGCCATCCGATCTGTGTGCTGTAACAATTGCTTTGTCAGGCAGATTTAATCCTGGATTTGCTGCAGTAATTTCAGGATCATTCCATTTTGTGATTTCTCCCAAAAAGATTCCTGCAACTGCATCAGCAGTTAACTTTAGTCCGTTGTTTGGAACTTCAGGTATGTTATACACTACCACTACGCCCCCAATTGATTCAGGTATGTGTAATGTTCCAGAAGCCAAGTCTCTTTCACCTTGTTTCATCGGTGCATCAGATGCTGCAAAATTTACAGTTTTTTCAATGTGTTGTTTGATTCCCCCACCACTTCCAATTGATTGGTAATTGAGGTTTACATTGTCATAGACATTGTTGTATTCAACTCTCCACAAATCAATGAGAGGGAAGGGAAATGTTGCACCTGCTCCTGTCAAATTAAATTTTACATTTGGATCAGGAATATCCGGAGTTGTTGCTGCGTCTGCATATAGAGGAGTAATGATCGCTCCAAGTGCAGTCAATAAAATCAGTAACGATGTTTTTGTCTTCATTGACTAATAATTTTAAAAATTCTATTTACAAATACTAAGCATAGATTACATTAGTTCTATATTCTATATAGAAAATGAATGGAGTAGGATGAATCCGTTGAGTCTTGAACCTTTTTTGGGTTATTTTTAAGATTGATAGTTTTACAAAACAATAACTGACAATACAGCTTAGATCAATTAATCGCCAAATCATTTTGACTTTGAATTTTATACAAACTCTCAAAAGAATTCCATATTGTTTTGGATGTTTTTTGGTTCAACTCCACGGGGATTCACCTGTTAAATTGAGGATAGAAATGGACGCAGACAGGCTTGAAAAATAAAAAATGATTAGATCACTTCAAAAAGTGACATCATTCCTGCAGAGATATGATCATTGACGTGACAGTGGAACATCCATGTTCCAACATTGTCTGGAATAAAGTCAACAGTCTTTAGACTGGCTGGCATCAACTCCATCACATCGACTCTCATTCCATTCCACAAGACAGTGTTTCCATGCCAGTGTGGGGTATGCAAATCTACTTCAGTTCCCATGCCGATTAGATACCAACGTACATGTTCACCTTGTTGAAGAGTTTGCCCTGGCAGATTACCATAGACGTATCCGTTAATACCGTGCATGAGATTACTTTCAGCAAAATCATCATCTCCAACTAGTTCCTCATTATCACAAGTTTCATCAGTGAATGTTTCCAGGTTATCACAAAGATAGTTGCTAGAATTTTCATCAGAAACCGTAAAGAGACTTACCATTTCTCTGTCCACATCAATCGGTCTACCGTTTGAATCGGCCATTCCTTTAGCAGTTACTACCATTGGACCGACAAGTCCTGAATTGGTATCCATTGGCGAATCAACATGTGAATGATACATCCAAATTATTGAACTAGGATCGCTTGGCCCTGGGCCTGCACGTTCTGGTACTGCCCATTCGTAAGTGTGTGTTTGCCCTGGAGATACAATTCCATCGGATTTTTTACTTGCAGGAGTCCCATCATTGTATTCAGCACCTTCTGAATCTTTATCATAAAATACCCCATGTGGATGAACTGAATAATCTAGTTCGACAGAATTATTTTTGAATACAACTTTGATTGTGTCACATACTTCAGCATGAATCATTGGTCCTAGTGTTCCAAGATGTTCCCATTCAGAGGTCCTTGGTTTGAGTTTTGAAAATGTGTCATCAGTGTACTCACGATACAATGCCTTGATGTAGGTACTTCCAATTCTGTCTGAAGAATTTTCAACAAATACATTTTCATCTTCATTAAACTCTTGTCCCTTCATCTGGTTTAGTCCCAAAGGAGCATAATCCCATTCTACTTCGTCTGCAGCAATGTAATAGGTGCGTGTTTTACCCTCATTGCTTTTACATTCACTAGTTTGAGTGGTTTGAACTGAAGCTACTTTTGGGGAAGAATAACTTGAAGCTGATTCAGAGCATAATCTATCTCCACAAACTTTGTCAGATCCTGTTACTGGCAGTCCTACTCCTTGACCTTTTGTGGCTTCACTTTCTTGAAGTAGACCAAATGACAAGAATGCTACAAGTGTTACAGATAATGCAATTAGCATAAGAGAAGTTCTTGACTTAGTCATTGTACCAACGAAAGAAAAATTTCTTTTAAACTGTAGGTATATTCTTCGAAGTTATTCTGATTTTATAGAATAGACGTCTAGATTCAATTCCGTAAAGGCTTGAACCTTTCTTGGGAAATAAATTATACACATGAAAACTAATCAGCAACTCGGTATTTTATTCACTAAAACTGCTCTTAAATCGATATTCAAATTAGGTATGAGTTTCTGATAGTTTTACAAAACAATAACTGACAATACAGCTTAGATCAATTAATCGGGATGAATTACGTTTAGAGTCATAGTGCTGACAACTCTGGATAATTTTCTAATTGATGCTATCACCTTTTCGAATTCGTTTTGATCTTCGGTCTGAATTTCAGCAATCACGTCATAAGCCCCAAAAGTCAGATATGCATTAGTAATATTTTGCATTTGTTTTAATTCATCTACGATATATTCTTCTGCTCCTAAGTCACAATTTAATAAAATGAATCCTTTGTGCATTGGCTTATCTTAGAATTATTAGGTTGTTCGAGTCTTTAAGTTTTACAGTATTACCATCTGCTACGTCCGCCGTAGCTATTGCCACCGCTTCCACTATCTTTGTCCCCATATCTCTTTCTTGGACCTCTGTCGTCCCTTGGATTTCCACCACTGCGTGATCCTCCATATCCTCCAGAGCGACCTCCTCTAGAATAATTTGATCTTGATTGACCTCCATATCTTCTTGATGGGGTTTGTCTTTTGAGTGGATCTGGGATTGAAATTTGAATTCCCATTTCTTGATTTAGGTCTGTAAGTGGAACTTTGATTTGACGTTTAATGAGATTCCAGTCTCCTACTGATGAATAAGACACAAATGTCACTGCTTTGCCTTTTGTACCCGCTCTTGCTGTTCTTCCAATTCTATGGAAATATACCATTTCTACATTTGGAACATCATAATTAATTACTAATTCTACTCGCGGAACATCTATTCCTCTAGATGCAATATCTGTTGCAACTAGAATGTCTGCTTTACCGTTTCTGAATTTTGCCATGGATTGCTCTCTTCTATGTTGTGACATGTCGCCTTCAATTGCAACTGCATCGTATTTCTCTTGATGGAGGAATTTTTGAACATCTCTGGTTCTGTATTTTGTTGAACAAAATACTATGCATTGACCCTTTACTGGTTTGATAAAATCTAATAAATATTTGAATTTGTCTCTATCTTTAATCACTAAATATGATTGATCAATTCCTTCACCACTAAGATCATCTGCATCTAATAGGAATTGCTTTGGATTTTTTAGATAATCTTCAGAAAGTCTTAGAATCTGGGTTGGCATTGTTGCTGAAAACAATGACATTACTCTATCTTCTGGTGCTAAATCTAAAATAAATTGAATATCGTCAATGAACCCCATGTCTAGCATTGTATCTGCTTCATCTAGAACAATATGGCTGATGTCTCTTAGTTCTATTGAGCCCCTTTTGAGATGATCAATTAATCTACCTGGTGTTGCTACGAGAATTTCAACTCCTCTGTGGAGTGCATCAAGCTGGATTCCCATTCCCTGTCCTCCATAAATTGTTGCTACTTTGATTCCTGTATATTTTCCGAATTTTTTAATTTCATCTGAAATCTGCATGGCAAGTTCTCTTGTTGGTGCCATAACTAATCCTTGAATTCCTTGTTTTGGTTGAATTTGTTGTAACATTGATAATGCAAATGCTGCAGTCTTTCCAGAACCTGTGTGTGCTTGTCCTACGACGTCTCTTCCTGATAATAATACTGGGATGGCTGCTTCTTGAATTGGAAATGCTTCTTCAAAACCTTGGTCTGTAATTCCTTTCAGAACGTCGTCGCTTAATCCTAAATCTTTAAATTTTGTCATTTTATCTTTATCTCTTTGGCAATGACGAAAAAGCTCATTGCCCACTCGTCATTATTCTGATGATTGTTGTCGCTCGTGGTCTAATAAACGCTTGGTATTTTTTATGCATCTAATTGAGCATCAATTATTTTTTTGAAACTTTCAAATGGTTGGGCTCCTTTCAATTCAACAAATCCGATTTGATCATTTCCTACAAAGAATCCTGGGGTTCCAGAAACTCCATAGTTTCTTCCATCATCTAGATCTTTTTGGATTTCTGAAATATGTTTTCCACTAGTAAGACATGAATCAAATATTTTCTGATCTAGTTGCATAGTTGAAGCATATTGACTGAACATGGATAATGCATCGGCAGTTTCTAGTTTATTCCAATCATTTTGTTTTTCAAATAGCATGTCATGCATTTCTCTAAACTTGTTTTGATCATTTGCACATTCTGCAGCAACTGATGCTGGTAGTGCGTTTGGATGAATACTTTGAATAGGAAAATCTCTAAAAACCAATTTCACTTTGCCTTGTTCGATATAATTCTCTAGAATTGATGGTAATGTCTGAGTATGAAATCTTGCACAAAATGGACACTGAAAGTCTGAAAACTCTACGATTGTAATTGGCGCATCTGGATTTCCTATGATTGGATCATTGTCTATTGAAATTTTCACTGGTGCTGCTGCTTGTTTTGTAGGTAGTTGATTTTGTAACAGTTTTAGCTCCAGTTTTGCCATTGCATCATTAAGATCATCTGTTGAAATTTGGTTTGGATTTAGATTTGATGTGTATGACCCTGCAAAGAATGCTGAAATTCCAACTAGAATTATCACTCCTATAATTAGTCCGTTAAATGTAGATTTTTTTATGGATATTTTTCCATTATTATTTTGACTAATTTCTGAATCCTCCAAACTCATTTCAATTGATTCAAAATTTATCATACTTATTCGTATTGCCGACTTTTTGGACTGGAGATGTTTTTAGAAATGAAGAGCCAATGACGGGATCTGAACCCATGACCTATTGATTACAAATCAATTGCTCTACCAGGCTGAGCTACATTGGCACGAAATAAAATAAAATTTTTGAAGGTTTAAAGTGTTACCTGTGGTTAATTTGAAAATTATTTTATTATAAAATCATTGAAAACACAGTCAGTTTATAATAATGCCCTACTCTGATACCTCTTATGAGATACATCGAACCTACTCGAGTCAAGGTTTTGATGATGATGTTTTTTGCTACTGGTGCGATCGGTATTGTTGTTGGATTATCGCCAATTTCTCCGCCTTCTATGACCATGATGATTACTTTCATGGGCGTAATCAATGTCGGATTGGGTGCATTCTTTTCATTTCTACTTTTGACACAGATTCAAAAAGAACCTGATAAAAGAAAGAAGAAAAGAAAAACTGACTAGTCTTTTTCAGACCATTTGAAATTATTCTAAAATATTTCGTCCCAATTAAAGTATAAATAATAACTTTCTATCATGAATTCAGAAATGCTAGATCTTGTTGCAAAGAATTTGTTTCTTACAAAAGGTAAGGGTGTCCATGAGGACAGATTGACCAGTTTTGAATATGCACTTCGAGATGCTGGTATTGCCGGAACTAACCTTGTTTTAATTTCTAGTATCTTTCCTCCAAAAGCAAAACTGATCAGTAGAAAAGAAGGCTTGAAAAAAATATCTCCAGGACAAATACTATTTACAATTTATTCAAAAAATCAAACAAATGAACCTCAAAGAGTATGTTCAGCATCTGTGGGTCTTGCTCAACCAAAAGACAAGTCGCGATATGGATATCTATCTGAATATGAGGCCTTTGGACAAAATGAAACCCAAGCAGGAGATTACGCTGAGGACATTGCAGCCCAAATGCTTGCATCTTCTTTAGGAATTCCTTTTGACGCAGATAAAGCATGGAATGAAAAGAGACAACAGTGGTTAATCTCTGGAGAGATTTACAAAACTCACAACATTACACAATCTACAAAAGGTGACAAAGATGGCAAGTGGACTACTGTCTTTGCAGCAGCTGTTCTTTTACTATAATTATTTTTTATATCCTTTAAGATAAAACAATGCAGCTGCAATTGCAACTATTGTGATTATGATTACCACTGCAATTGATTCATCAAATTGTGGTTTTTCAACTTGAAGATTTTTTCCACCTAGAGAAAATTTTAATTCATTTTCATTCACTGATGACTCTTTACCAAAAATATATTTTCCTTGAATTCTTTGTCCTTCTTCAGGATCAAAAATCCATCCATGTTGTGTAACCTCTATTGGAATTTTTTCATTACCTATGATTTGCGTCGGGACTATGTTTCCATTAACATCTGAAACGTTGGTATCTTCAGATGATAGAATCACTACTTGAATTATGGAATTTAGTGGGTAAAATCCTGTGGAGAAATAGCCTGATCTTTTCAATTCGTCTGTTTTTAAAAATTCTAACGGATTGACTTTGTCTATGTTGGATGCCATCTGTGGATAGCTCGTTGACAGTCTTAATTGAAGCAATGACTTGTTCTCTGTAGGTATTATTGAGAATGACATTTTTGCATTCTCATCTGTTGATAGATTTCTTGCAACATCGTAGAATCCTCCACTCTCTCTGATGATTTTTGGTAGTAGGATTGCTGATATTTTCTCATACATTGAATCCGTATCTTCCATAGGCATGGTGTATACTGCTGAAATAGTTCCTTTGCCTGAAATCACTCCTGATGTCTGCAATGCAGTACTTGTTTCATCATTGGTATGGATGAAAACAGAATGAAGTTCTGCTTTTGTGTCAAACACTTGATTTATCTCATCAATAAATTTCCCTGATTCCCTCAATGTTGAATTTCGAATCTCTAGATAATTTTTATCTGCTGAATTTCTTTTTACATTTATCAAAATACATGATTCGTCGTTAACTCCTAGAATGCATTGATTTTGGTTTGTTATGGTGACTGCTGAGATGTTGCCATTCTCTCTGATTCTTTGCTCTAATTCTGCTGGAATTTTGATTTCTTGAATGCTGGTACTTTGCAATGTTATTGACGATGTAACGTTTTGAGATATGCTCTTGTCTATGATTACTTGTGCCATTTCCTGAAAAGTTGCCGCCCTCGAAGCCCCCCGGTCAGCCGAAGATACCATCGAGAAGTCAATCACCGATGCTTTTGCCAATGTTTCCGCCATTCGGGTACGCGAAGCCTTGGGCGCGGTACGGGTGATGCTCGAAGGGGTCGGGGCGGCAGTTCGGGTTGCCTCGCTGGTAACCTTGGTGGTCGGCGCTTTGGTCCTGGCCGGAGCCGTGGCCGCCGGGCACAGCCGCCGGGTTTATGACGCTGTTGTTTTTCAAGGTACTCGGAGCCGGGCGCAAACGGGTGTTAAGTGCCTATTTGATCGAATACGGTATCCTGGGAGGCGCGACCGGGATCCTCGCCGGGATCGTCGGCACGGTTACCGCCTGGGCGGTAATTGTCTTTTTGATGGGCAGCGATTGGGTTAACCTGCCCCATATCACCGTTCTCACGGTGCTGGCCTGCGTTTCGGTTACCATTGGTGGCGGGTTAGTGGGGACTTGGCGGGCTCTGGGCCAAAAGGCCGCACCCCTATTGCGCAACGAATAGGGGATTAACGTCATCGTCAGCAAAGAACGCCTGGGCAGAATTACCGCCTTATCCTTGCCTATCGTCGGCGGTATGGTCTCACAGAATCTGCTGAATCTGGTCGATACTGCCATGGTTGGGGCGCTCGGTTCCACGGCACTTGCTGCTGTTGGTATCGGGGGTTTTGCCTCATACATGGCCTTGGCCGCGATCATCGGGCTGGCCTCGGGCGTGCAGGCCATGGTAGCCCGGCGCATCGGCGAAAACCGCTTGGATGAAACCGCCATCCCCTTAAACGGTGGCCTGTTCCTCGCCCTGATTATCGCCGTGCCCCTGAGCATCGCCCTATGGCACTTGGCCCCGACTCTGTTTCCTTACCTCAATAGCGACGCGGGCGTGATCGAAGAGGGCGTTCCCTACGTTCAGGCACGTTTCATCGGCATGGTCGCCATCGGTATGAACTTTTCTTTTCGGGGCTATTGGGCAGGCATCAGCCAGACTAAAATGTACCTGCGGGTACTGATCATCATGCACCTGACCAACGTGGGGATCAGTTATGTGCTGATCTTCGGTCTTTTTGGCCTTCCCGCCCTGGGGACCGAAGGCGCCGGCCTCGGTACCTCTATCTCTGTTTACCTGGGCACCGCGCTTTATTTCTTTTTCACTTATCGCATGGGCAAGAAAAATGGCTTCATGAGCCGCATTCCCAGCCGGGAAACCATGGTCACAATGCTGCGCCTGGCAATCCCTTCGGCACTGCAGCAGTTGATGTTCGCCAGCGGATTAACGGTGATGCTGTGGATCGTCGGTCTGGTCGGCGTGGCAGAGGTTGCGGCTTACCACGTACTCGTCAACTTCCTGCTGGTCGCGTTGCTGCCCGGCATGGGCCTGGGGCTCTCCGCCTTGACCCTGGTTGGCGAGGCTCTGGGGCGCAAAGAACCCAACGATGCCAGACAGTGGGGTTGGGACGTAACCAAGGTCGCCGGGCTGGTCATGATGCTCATCGGCCTGCCCGCGCTGGTGATGCCCAATCTTCTGCTTTCCGGCTTCATTCATGAGCAAGCGGTACTAGATATCGCCCGTGTGCCCCTGATGATCCTCGGCGGTACGATCATTTTCGAGGCCATTGGCGCGGTTTTAATGAACGCGCTGCTCGGGGCCGGGGCCGCCAAACAGGTGATGATGGTCTCAATCACCTCGCAATGGTTCTTCTCCCTGCCCATCGCCTATATCGTTGGTCCGGTCATGGGCGGTGATTTGACCATGCTGTGGATCGCCACCGGCATCCCCCGCATTCTGCAAGGCCTCACTTTTGCCCTGCTTTGGTCACGTGGCAAATGGGCGACCATTAAGATTTAACGGTTTCTATTGCGTAGCCAAAAATCCATGCCATATTAAGGCCTAGATTTTCGCGTTTACTATCGAAACGTTAAGGCATAACAACTTTAGGGGAAGCAAAAATGGCTTTCGAAAATGATCCGCGTACCATGAACACTGCGCATGCCCATGCAGTGCATATGGATGTGGGACTGCGGCAGTACATGCTGAAAGTGTACAACTACATGGCCTCAGGCATCGCCCTGACCGGTATTGTTGCCTTTGCAGTATCTCAATCGCCAGAAATGATGCAGGCGATCTTCGGCACGCCGTTGAAATGGGTGGTCATGCTGGCTCCTTTGGGTTTCGTATTTTTCCTGAGCGCCCGCATTAACAAGATCCAAGCCGGGACGGCCCAGGCGTTGTTCTGGGTTTTCGCGGCGCTGATGGGTGCGTCGCTGGCTTCGGTTTTCATCGCCTTTACCGGTGAGAGCGTCACCCGCGTATTCTTCATTACAGCGGCTTCTGGGACCACCCTTCATCATCACGGATTTTTGAAAGATGCGACAAAGCACGATCTCATGTGGCTGTTTTTTTACGCAACTTGGTACAAACAAACAGCGCTTAGCTATCACTATGAGTACACGTTTGAGGACCCGTCATGCGGTGTGTTTCTGGAGGCCACGGTGGCGACATTGGCATCCTCTGGTTCCTTGTTGTTGTAGGAGTCATCCTTGCCCACTTTCTGATTACAAAGAATGACTAAAAGTGCCTTGTTGGGTGGCTAGCTAGTGCAACCCACACAAGTGTATGTCTTGATCAGACAGTGAAACATCAACACACCACTGTAGAAGGACGGCTCTTGTCGGTGGCGGGCGCCGACGATTCTGTTGTTGGGGACGGCGATGATGGGTCTTCCACAGCATTCTCATTGGACAATTCCATTACGGCACGTATGAATGGAAGATAATGATTAAAAGAAAGGAAAGGGAGACTGCGGCAGGGACAGGTTTCTCATGCAGGCATCAGAAACGAGTGACAACCAAAACGCGACACGCTTCTCCCTCCAACAATTGATTCGTTCGACTCGCGTCATTGGCAGCATGGTGCACGCTTTACGACTCGATCATCATCAGTGTCACGGCAGGATACTAATAGCATGCATGCCAATGCAGCTCACGAGACAAAAAGGATGCGGAAGGACTGTAAATGGCACGAGTACTCCTAGCTAGATCTAGTTTCGTTCTCTCACTTTTTCTGGAATAAATCCTCCTCGACGACGCCGCAAGAACATACTAGCCTAGCTCTCTCTCTCAAGCAACAAAATGAAGATCGTCCTACTACTCTCTTCCCTCTTTCTTGCCGCTTCTCATTTGGCCACATCCGAGTTTAATGAGAATGTCACCGTGTCTTTTGCCATGAGCGACGACGGCATTAGCGAGATGCTTCGAGGAGAAGTTAACGTCGCTCCCTGACCCCGGCGATCGCCGCAGGCTCTCACTCGGGCCCATGTACTTTGAATGGCGCCGTCTCGCAAACACCTACAAGACTGGTCATAGTGGCGTCTGTGACAAATGCAACGCCGAGGATACTTGCGACAGCGAGAATGATCAAACTGCGAGTCTCCTTGAAGACTACTTGAAACGCAACTATGGCTACGTCTGTGGTTGCTCCACCACCTCTAGTCAGGCTGTCGGTACTCCAGGTTATAAACGCTCGTGTTACAACTGCGTGACGGGCTGTGACTGCACCTGCGAGTGTACGTCGTACTGTGACTATGAACTTGAATGCAGCTGCCTCTAATGTGCGTGTCGAATCGAGTCAGGTATACACACAACGGATGTCACCGTTGAAATCATTGCTTTGGACAAGTTCACCTTGTATTTGTAAAAGTCCATAGCAAGCACGAGTTTTTGTTGTTTCAGTCTCCTTCCTATGCGCCGTATATAGAGCCTTAGCTTGTCAATCAGTCTCGTCCGTCCTTTCCTCCATGCACAATAACCTGCTTCGTAATCTCAGTCCGCTTGCTTTTCATAGACAGATCTAACCAGAACCCTTGCGTGGCATGTGGTGGAGGCGGTGTGACTTCTGGGGGATACAGTGGTGATATCGGCATATTTTTTTTCCGTTCTTGGAATCCTTACCCTTTCTGACCACAAAGCAAAATGGTGGCTAC
>CALNZF010000116.1:0-7617 GCA_942490965.1 uncultured Nitrosopumilaceae archaeon
AACTCTGCTAAATTTGTCTGAGCTATCACTCCTACCAGTTTTTCATTTTCACGCACGATTAATCGTCTGATATTGTTGTTTAGCATCTTTTGAACAGCATCTTCTATCTCTGAATCTGGTTTGAGCCATTTGAAATTTTTAGACATTATGTTCTCTAATTGAATTTGTGATGAATTGAGATCTTTTGCTGTGATTTTTCTTACGATGTCGCTTTCTGAAACAATTCTTACGGTTTTTTCTTCTTTCATGATTACTAGAAAACTGATCTCTGTCTTTTAGAATGAGTGATGCATCAAGTGCTGTTTTGTTATGATCAATGGTGATTACATTTTTTTCCATGATATCCCTTACTTGAGTCATAGCGATCAAGTGGTTTCTTTACATACGAATTTACTCTGATTAATTCAAATTAAATATCTCTGAATGTTTGAAGAATTGTGAAAGTTGGAGTTGTAGTTTTTCCAGGCAGTAATTGTGATCGTGATATGTATCATGTATTGACTGACGTATTTCATTTAGATGCAGAATATTACTGGCATGAAAAAGAATTGCCGAAAAATATTGATGCTGTAATTCTTCCAGGTGGATTCTCTTATGGTGATAGACTAAGAGCTGGCGTCATTGCAGCTCACAGTCCAATTATTAAAGATGTCAAAAAAATGGCTGAAAAAGGAATTCCTGTTTTGGGTGTATGCAATGGATTTCAAATTCTTGTAGAATCGGGATTACTCCCAGGAGTATTGCTCAAAAATGAATCTCTTAATTTTATGTGTGAATGGACTAATTTGATTGTAGAAAACAACACCACTCCATTTACAAACAAATTCAAATTAAATGAGAAAATTCCAATCCCTATAGCTAATGGTGAGGGAAGATATTATGTTGATGATGAAACTATGAAGAAATTAAAAAAGAATAATCAGATTGTTTTTAGATACAGTGAGATTGTAAACGGCTCAGCCAATAGAATTGCAGGTGTATGTAATGAGGCTGGAAATGTTGTTGGAATGATGCCTCATCCAGAAAGGGCAGTTGAATCTGACATTAACCCAATTGATAACAAACCCTCGTCTCTTATCTTTGAATCACTGATGGTAGAAATGGGTGTCAGTAAATGAGTCTTGAAGAGCGAGAATTATCTGAGCTAAAATCAAAAATTGGCAGGGATCCAACTTCTACCGAACTCCAAATTGTAGCTGCTGAATGGTCTGAACACTGTTCTTACAAATCTTCAAAAAAACATTTGAAAATGTTGCCTATGGATGGACCTCTGGTAATCAATGAGAAAGGATATGATTCTGGAGTTTTAGATGTTGGTGATGGGTATGTTGTCACTGCACACATTGAAAGTCATAACCATCCATCTGCTGTAGAGCCATACGGTGGTGCTGCAACTGGTGTTGGAGGAGTAATTCGAGATATTTTATCTGCTGGAACAAGACCTATTGCAATTTTTGATGGGTTGAGATTTGGAGACATTGAAAAAGATTTGCAAGCAAGATGGCTTTTCAAAAATGCAGTAACTGGAATTGCTGATTATGGAAACTGTTTAGGCATTCCGACTATTGGTGGTGAAGTTGAATTTGATGAATGCTATGAAAACTATGCATTAGTTGACGTTGCTGCATTAGGTTTTGGTAAAAAAGAAAATTTGATTAAAAATCATGCAAAAAAAGATGACATTGTTGTGTTGATGGGTGGCGCGACTGGTAGGGATGGCATTGGTGGCTCTCAATTTGCATCTGATTCACTAGAATCTGAAGATCGTTCAGCTGTTCAAATTCCTGACCCTTTTATTGAAAAATTGATTATCGAGGCTGTTTTGCAAGCTAGAAATGACGGTTTGATTCACGCCATGAAGGATCTTGGTGGCGGTGGTTTGTCCTGTGCAATTTCTGAAACTGCTGATGCACTAGATATTGGAATAGAGATGGATGTGGACAAAGTTCATACCCGTGAATCTGACATGCATCCTGATGAAATTATGGTGTCGGAATCTCAAGAAAGAATGTTGATTGTTACTAGTAAGGCTAAATTAAAAAAACTAGAAGAAATTTGTAAAAAATTCCACATAGGATGCTCTGTAATCGGCCTGGTAAAGTTTGATAACCAAGTTCATATCAAAAAAGGGAAAAAGACAGTTGCTAATTTGGCTGCTGATGTTGTAGCTAATGCGACACTACTTGATTTGCCATCAAAAGAGCCATCTTATTTGAAAACAATTGAGAATGAAAAGAAATTCAAACCTATTTCTGATTACTCTAAACTCATGATGAAGTTACTTGCGTCACCAAACATTGCAAGCAAGATTTGGGTTTACGGACAATATGATCATGAAGTCGGTATTAGAACTGTAGTAAAACCTGGAACTGATGCGGCTGTACTGCGATTAGATAACGGAAAATACCTCTCTGCAAAAATTGATGGCAATCCAAAACAATGCTACATCAATCCTAGAGAGGGTGCAATTGGATGCTTTGAGGAAGCATGCAGAAATGTTGTATGTACTGGAGCTAGACCAATTGGAATGCTTGATCATCTTCAATTTGGAAATCCAAATGATCCTGAAATCTTTTGGACATTTTTAGAATCTCTAAAGGGCCTGACTGATTTTGCCAAATCTTTTGAAATTCCATGTGTGGGAGGAAAAGTCAGTCTTTACAATGAGACTCCTGCAGGCTCAATAAAACCAACTCCTGTTATTGGTGTTATAGGACTAATTGACAAGAAACCATCTGTACCTCAGAGAATCTTAAAAGGTGATTGTTTGCTGATTGTTGGTGATACTAAAGATGAGCTTGGCGGTTCTGAATACTTTGAATATGTTCACAAATTTATTGGAGGAAAATGTCCTGCAGTTAACTTTGAGGATTCAAAGAAACATATGAAATCTGTTCTTGATATAATCGATAAAAATCTCATCAAATCTGCACATGATTGCTCTAAAGGGGGATTGGCAATTGCAGTGTCTGAAATTTGTATGACTAATCAAATTGGTTGCAAAATTTCATTGGATAAAGTTCCTGCTGAAAAACTAGATGTTGATAGAATTTTATTTTCTGAAAGTCATTCTAGATATCTTTTATCATTTGACAAGAAAAACATCTCAAAGATTGAAGACATTCTCAAACAGAACAAAGTTTCATTCAAACAAATCGGTCAGTTTGGCGGTGAGCAAATTCAATTCACAAATGCTTCAAAATTAATTATTGACCTTGATTTGAAAAAAGCACACAATATTTGGCTACATGCACTTCCAAATTTAGTTTTACATGGTAAAAAAACTATTTCGTAGTAATTTTCATTTATCAATAAATTTCTCTTTATCTTCTAAATTCCATTACATTTTACTTTAAAAATAATTATATTATTTCATCATTTACTTTGATTTACATGGCAAATTATGAATGATCTATCTGGTCTTATCAATAATCTCTGATCGCTAAAACTGATCAGCATTTTTATTGTTCAAAGTTAGTTATGGATCAGGGAATGAAGGCATTAACTGATTTTTCAGCTAAGTTTTACACTTTTTCGAGCCTTTTGATGATGTATTTGCCCAAGGGGTTGGCATAGATTTGCCTAAAGTCAAAGAAAACTGTGGTGTTGTTGGAATTTACAGTTTATCTGGAACAAATGTTGTTCCAATGGTCTTTGATGCATTACGAGCTTTACAACACAGAGGACAAGAAGCTTGGGGATTTGCAGTTCCAAACAAACCTCCATTTAAAAAAGTAGGATTAGTTTCACATTCTTCATCTGATTTTAAAAAAATTTCTCAAGAATATGCATCCCCCTGTGTTATTGGGCATGTTAGGTATTCTACAATGGGTACTAGCACACTAGAAAATGCGCAACCTTTGAAAGTAAAAGATCTATGCATTGCACATAATGGAACAATTGCTAATGCTCAGGAATTATCTAATTTAGTTGGAGGATGCTCTTTTACTCCTCAAAATGCAAGTGACACACTTGTTGCAGCACAAAGGCTTGTAGCATTGATTTCTGAAAATGGTGGAATGGGAAAAGCGTTATCTATTCTCAAAAATGAGATGGTTGGCTCTTATTGTTTTACATTCATCTCTGATGATAATTCAGTTTACGCTGCTCGTGATCCTAGAGGATTTCGTCCAATGGTTTTAGGACACAAGGAATCTGATGACACATACATTGTAACTTCTGAATCTGCTGCTGTTACTGCAGTTGGAGCAACTCTTCAAAGAGATGTGGTTCCTGGTGAATTAATTAAATTAAGTAAAAATGGTTTGGAGACTGAACTCTTCTCAACTGATCCTTCTCGTGCACATTGCTCTTTTGAATTTACTTATTTTGCACACCCTTCAAGTAACATGGAAGGACACAACATTTACGTTTCAAGAAAAAAAATTGGACAATTTATGGCAAAGAAATTTCCAATCAAAGATGCCGATCTGGTAATTCCAGTACCTGATTCTGCAAGACCTGCAGCATTAGGATATGCTCAAGAACTCGGTGTGTCTTTTGATGAAGGTTTACTAAAAGACAGATATAGCAAGAAAGGTCCATTGCGAAGTTTTATTGAACCTCATCAAAGTGACCGTGTTGAAATAAATCGATGGATAATCCCAATTAGTGAAATAATTAAGGATAAACATGTGGTTGTAATTGATGATAGTCTCGTCCGAGGCACCAGCTCCAAGGCTATCATCAAGGCTCTTCGTCGTGCAGGTGCTAAAAAAATCAGCATGTTGATCACATATCCTCAAATTAATTATCCTTGCTATGCTGGAATTGATTTTCCATCTCAAGAGGAACTTGCTACATTTACTGATGGAAAAACAATGACTAGTGATGAGATTACTGAAATGGTTAGAAAAAGTATCGGTGTTGACTTTTTAGGGTATAATGATGCTGAAAATCTAGCTGACGCAGTTGGAATGCCAAAAGAGTCCATGTGTTTTACTTGTTCTTCTGGAAATTATGATTCATTGGGAATAAAACCTGATTTTTCTAAACGTGAGCAAGTCAAGGCTACGACCTAAAATCAGTTTATTTGCAGATTTAATTAAATATGGTTTAAAATATTCCATACTTATGAAAGCAATTTGGAATGATGTGGTCATTGCAGAAAGCAGTGATACTGTCGAAGTAGAAGGAAATCATTATTTTCCGTTTGATTCCATCAAGCAAGAATATTTTAAAAAAACTGAATTGACTACCGTGTGCGGATGGAAGGGAACGGCAAATTACTATTCAGTTATTGTAAATGGAGAAACCAACAAAGATTGTGCCTGGTATTATGCCGAACCAAACGATGCTGCCTCTAAAATTAAAGGAATGGTGGCTTTTTGGAATGGTGTTAAAATACAATAATTATTTTGCTGATTAATAATTTATTTTAATTATTAGAATCAGTGTGGTCTTTTAA
This sequence comes from uncultured Nitrosopumilaceae archaeon, assembly GCA_942490965.1. Lineage (GTDB taxonomy): Archaea > Thermoproteota > Nitrososphaeria > Nitrososphaerales > Nitrosopumilaceae > Nitrosopumilus. The sequence continues at coordinate 5,408 of CALNZF010000116.1, forward strand.
TGTGATATTTGTTTATTGACGTATGATCTAAATTATAATTATTTTTTATTTGCATTTCTACTATGCTCAATTTTTGATGCAGTGATTGCACTGTGTAAATTTTTCCGTAATTGCTTGTTCGAGTGTATCTGGAACAAAGTAAATTTTGTCTAATTTTTTAATTTCAACGATTTTACAATCTGATGTCATTGCTGCTAAATGGTGGACTATTCCTTCTGACCTATTTCCTAAATATCCTGGCATAACTATATAGTAATTTATCGAGAATATCTATTTTTGCTTAACAATTTATAGAATATTATGTGAATATATAGAAAATTAGGCATGAAATATACAAATTAAGCCGGTATATATTTACCATAATCTAGAAAGAGTATGTTTAAAAAAATACTTGGAAAATTGAAATTTGGTGTATGTAAAACCAAAACAGCAGACGATGTTAATGCATTCAAAGAGTCTGAAAAGAAACACGAGGAAAAGTCAAAATAAAATGAAATACAATTGCAGAGAATGCACATTTCATTGGGATGGATATTCGGATACTTTTGATAAAGTATTGATTCATGAAAAAACCCACCTGAAGAAGGTTATTGCCTAGTGGTCATTTGTAACAAATGTTACAATGAACACCATGATCAATGCATGGAAAAGGCCGGCATGTTTGAATGCAGCTGCGAAAGTTGTAAGAAATAACTCATTTTAATTTCAGAAATTATACTTTGGATATAAAGAGTAAAAAAGAATTCAATTCTTGAATTATTGTTGAATTTAAAAGAAAAAATTGTTTTAATTATTTCATTACAGGTACTTTTGATTATCTCTAGCTTTCTAGTTCTGGTTTACATTGAGCAGGAATGGCTTATTCTTGGAAATTCTATAAATCAGGCCGGTTTGAATAGATTTTTGTCTGCAAATGTAATGTTGGATTTACATTCATCTTACAATCACTCTTTTGGAGATCGTTCTCCATCTCTTAATTCTCTGAGAGAAAATGTATATCTATTAAAATATGGTGGCATAATAAATAATGAAAAAATTAAGCCACTTCCTGATGAACTTATGCCTTATTGGGAAGATGTATTATTTGATCTAGAAATATTAGAAAAAAATATTGAAGAATATAATTCTCCTGGTGGAAATACTGTTGAAAGACATGCTGTAATTGATTTGAATTATAAAACTTTGTTAACTAGCTCTGGCATTCTAACATCGAAAATCTCTATATTTTTACAAAAGATGGATACTTTGTCAATTAATTTACAGATTGGCTTTCTTGTGATAAATTCACTTGTTCATGTATTGCTTTTAAATTTCATTTTTGGAATTTTAAAGAAAGAGTCTGAAGAAAAAATTAAATTAGAAAAATTTGCAATAATTGGAAAATTTGGTGCAAGTATTTCACATGATCTTAGAAATCCTTTAACTGTGATTAAAGGCTCTATAGATATTTTAAAATTAAAAAAAGATAAACCTTTATCTGAATTAGAAGAAAAACAATTTGCAAAAATTTCTCAATCTATTGATGATATATCGTATCTGACTAATGATATCTTGGATTTTGCAAGAATGCCAAATCTTGATTTGAAAGAAATTGGATTATTGGAGATTATTAAAAACAGTATAGATGAAATTAAAATACCTAGTAGTATTGAAATTAAAATTCCTAAAAATGACTCTAAAATTAAAGTTGACAGAATTAAAATTCAATCTGTAATTTCAAATTTAATTAAAAATTCAGTGTTATCGTGTGTCTTGAATAAAGATGGGATCCCTGTCTGTGTATACATAGTGTTATATTGGTGCATATATTCATTACATGTTAAGAATATGAAGAATTCCTGTATTTTGGACGGGCCCAGTAAAAGCTCCAGTCGTGATAAATAGTTCATCGCACTATGGTAGAGTTTCAGTGTGTAAATGATCATTCACTTCCATGATATCAATAATTCAATTCCATTCTGTCTCGTTGATGGTGTTTGATGGGTACTATTAATCCAATTAATCCATCATTATGTGTCTGATTTGAGTCTAGTCTTGTTAGCCATTCGCTGTTCATGGTGACCTTGTTGATTTCATTCTTCCATCTTCCATAGTTGATCGCATTCTTTGTTGATGGGTCTTGATTTGATCTCCATCAGCTTCTGCTTGTATCCTTCTTTAAGGTTATGCTCCTCAATTAATTTCTTTTCTTCATCAGTGTCTTAAACATG
>CALNZF010000117.1:0-7625 GCA_942490965.1 uncultured Nitrosopumilaceae archaeon
ATTAAAAATTATAGGCAAAAAGAAAGAGTAAATGAGTTAATTAACACAGCAGGATGGTCACTAACTAGAATGCTTGAGAACATAAACAAGTGATAGTATGGACAAAATTGTAGTTTTAGATTTTGGTTCTCAATACAGCCATTTAATTTGCAGAAGAATTAGAGAATTTTCAGTTTATGCAGAACTGGTTCCATATGACATTAGTTATGAGGAATTACAAAAACTAAATCCCACAGGAATAATTTTTTCTGGAGGTCCATCAAGTGTTTATAGTTCAGATGCTCCAATACCAGAAAATAAAATTTTTGATATGAATTTACCACTTCTTGGAATTTGTTATGGCCATCAATTGATTGTTAACAAATTTGGAGGTAAAGTGAAAAGAGCAAACAAAGAATATGGTTCATCATTACTAACGATTGACAGTGATAAGGATCTCCTAAACGGAATTGGTGAATCAGTTAGAGCATGGATGAGTCACGGTGATGAAGCAGAGGAAATTCCTGAAGGTTTCAAAGTGATAGGCCACACCGAAGGCGCAAAAGCAGCAGCAATTGCATCAGAGGAAAAATCAATTTACGGTATTCAATTTCATCCTGAAGTGGTGCACACAGAACAAGGTACAGAAATTCTAAAGAATTTTGTTTTGAAGGTTTGTGGTGCAAAACAAGATTGGACCATGGAGGGTTTTATCGATACAGCTGTTGAGAAAATTTCAAAAATTGACGGAAATGTACTTTGCGGAGTAAGCGGAGGCATAGATTCAACAGTAGTAGCATTGTTAATTCACAAAGCAATAGGGGATAGACTAAAGTGTGTTTTTGTAAATAATGGGTTGTTACGATTAAACGAAGAAAAAGAGATTGAAGATATGTTCAAAGACAATTTCAAAGTAGATTTTACTTCAATTAATGCTGCTGATCAATTTCTTGGAAAACTCAAAGGAGTAGAAGACCCTGAAAAGAAAAGAATGATTGTAGGAGAAGAATTTGTTCATGTTTTTACAGATTTTGCTAAAAACAGCGGTCCTTTCAAATGGTTAGCTCAGGGTACACTATATCCAGATGTAATTGAAAGCGGCGTATCAAAAGGGCCTGCAGCGGTAATCAAATCTCATCATAATGTAGGCGGACTACCAGATTGGCTTGATTTAGAAATTTTAGAGCCGCTAAGAGATTTGTATAAAGATGAAGTAAGGAAAATTGCAGAAATTCTTCAAGTTCCAGAAAAGCTTTTCATGAGACATCCATTTCCAGGTCCAGGATTATCAGTTAGAATAATTGGAGAAATAACTCCAACAAAACTGGAAATTTGTAAAGTTGCAAGTAAGATTGTAGAAGAAGAGTTGATGGTAGCAGGTTTGTATGAAAAAGTATGGCAAGCATACGCTGCAGTAGGAGATGACAGAGCAGTAGGAGTTGTCGGAGATGAACGTAGATATGGGAACATAGTCATGATCAGAGTCGTAGATTCAGTAGATGCCATGACTGCAGATTGGACAAGATTGCCACATGGATTATTAGAAAAAATGAGCAATAGAATAACAAATGAGATTGAAGATGTTACTTGGGTCACATATACTATTTCAAGCAAACCACCTGCAACCATTGAACCTCAATAGTGATTAAAATGGAATATGAAAAAATTTGTGATGAGATTTTAGAGTGTGATAAAGATATTCGGTATGTTGGAATGTATGATTTCGGAGAGCTGTATGAAAAAATGAGACCAGGATTGAAAAGCCATCTATCAAGAGAGGAAACTGAATTATCATTATCTCAAGCAGTGTACCGTTGGTCTACACGTAAAAAAACTGCAGATAAGATTGGAAAACCAATTTATGCATTAGCTAAATATGAAAAAATTTATCGAGTAACAATTCCAATTGGGGGGGCAGGATTAATTTTAACTAGTGTTGAATTAAATGCAGATGTAAATACAATTGTTGAAAAAATTCTAACAATTAAAAATAAGCACTCATCATAAATTGTGATCAGTATGGATTTTCATGTTTTTGATACATATGTAAAGGCAAAAGATGGCCATACAATGCATTTTGATGTAGTCACAGACACAAGCGATATAGAAAAAGCAATATCCTATGCTAAAGAATGGCTAAAATCTATCGGGGAGGAATCATCCACAGTGACTACAAATGAATGCAAGTTTTGTCATACACAGTCAGTACCAGAAGACATGGAGATTGAAATTATGACTGATGGTTATTCTATTTCAAAGATGGAAGGATGTCCAAATTAACTCACATTGATAATTTTTTCAGAAATTAAATATTCTATTGCAGATAATAGTTCATTTTCTGAAATTGTTTCCTCTGCATACCATACAAAAATGTCATGAACCCAAGTTGGTATTTTAGATTCTATTGGATTTTCAATCTGTAATAATTGAACTTCTTTTTCTAATTCAACTTCTACTTCAGATTCCTCAATATTTTGAGTAACAATTACAGGCTTGCTAGATTGAATTATAGAAAATGTTGATGAAGCAGATGTTGGACCAAATTCAGAAAAAACTCTCAACCCATATTCACCTACAATGTTTGTTTCAAAATCACCAGGTTCAAGATAATGTAATATTTGAACTCCAAATAGATTATCGTTTATAACTTTAGGTAAAATTTCAGTGGTTTTGAGAATTTCCCCATCACTTAATCTAGTAATCTCCATAAAGTGGTAACCGTGTTGTGGATCATAATTTTGAATTTGAATATCGGCTCTAATCATTTGAGGATTTTTATCAAGATCAATAATGGTTCCGGAGATAAAATCTATAGTGATAATAGGCAATTCATCAAGACCATAAATGGAATTTATTTGAAATAACATTGCTATTGAGAAAAATCCAAGTATTATTTTTGAAATCAATTTTTATCTAAAATTCATTAAATTAGATTGAATATATCTATAATAGACAAGTTTTTTGACAAGTAGATTCCAATTTGGAAATATCATTCAAGCATGCATGCACCAAAAACACCTGCAGAATCACCCAATTTATTTTTCAAAATAGGAGTATCTATTAAATCAGAAAATACTTTATCATAAACAGATTCTTTTCCTTCAGTATACAAAAAATCAATATTTGATAAACCCCCACCTAAAACAATTGCATCAGGATCCAAAATATCAATAACATTTGCAAGACCATATCCAAAATTTTCTACAAATTCATTTTTCCATTTTTCCCAATATTCGTTATCAACATCAGTAAGAATTTCAGGTAAATGTTGGGATTTTCCGGTTAGTTGGGTCCAATGACTTTCTAGTGACGGACCGCTAATGTACGTCTCCACACATCCAGTTTTACCACAATAACACTGATTTCCATTACGATGCAAGGTATGATGGCCCCACTCACCACCAATGTTACTTCTTCCAGTATGGAGTTTTTTATTAATCACTATTCCGCCCCCAATACCAGTTCCAAGTATAACACCAAAAACTAAATCAAAATCCGCAGCAGCACCTAATGTTGCTTCTGCCATCGCAAAACAATTTGCATCATTTTCCATAGAAATTTTTTTCCCAAGTTTATTTTCTAGATCTGCCTTTAATGATTTTCCAATCAAGCATTGTGTATTACTATTTTTAATCAAACCAGTTTGCTTAGAAATTGCTCCAGGTGTGCAAATTCCTAAAGAATAATCAGATATGCCCTCAGATATTTCCATAATTAAAGATGACATAGAATTTAGAATTTTTTGGTAATCATCTTTGGGTGTTGGAATTCTTTTTCTTTTAATGACGTTAAAATTTACATCTAGAAGAACTGCTTCAGTTTTAGTGCCACCTAAATCAACACCAAGTTTGTACATCAATTATTTACAGAAATTAAAACGCTTAAGCTTTGACTAAGATTTTATCCCATTCCGCCTGGGGCACCAGATACGGCGATAACATCATCGATTCTAAGAATCATGCATGCAGCTTCAGTTGCAGATTTGATAATCTGTTCTTTAACTACAATTGGTTCTACGACGTTAATTGCCATCATATCTGCAATCTTCATATTTCTAGCATCAATGCCAGTCCATTTTTGACCTTGATTTTGTCTTGCTCTAAGATTAGCCATTGTATCAATTGGGTCCATTCCAGCATTTTCAGCAATTGTAAGTGGAATTGTTTCCAATGCCTCTGCATATTTTTTAATTGCAAGTTGTTCTCGTCCATCAAAATTATCAGCCCAATCTTTGAGAAGTGAGGCTGCAAATGCTTCAGGTGCGCCACCGCCAGCTACGATTGCTGGTTTTTCAATAACATCTTTTACAACCATTAAAGAATCATGAATTGAACGATCAACTTCATCAATTACTCTTTGTGTACCACCACGAATCAACATTGTGACGGATTGTGGATGTTTGCAACCTTCAATGAAGACCCATTTGTCAGATTCAACTTTCTTTTGATGAGCCAAATTTGCAATACCAAGATCATTTTCTGAAAGATCATCAAGATTACTAATTACACGTCCCCCTGTGGCTTTAGAAAGTTTAATCATATCACTCTCTTTGACACGACGAACTGCCATAATACCATACTTTGCAAGATAATGTTGTGAAATATCATCAATTCCTTTTTGACAGATTAGAACATTGGCTCCTACATCATGTAACTTGTCAACCATAGATTTTAGCATTCTATTTTCTTCTTCTAAGAACATCTGCATTTGAGTTGGATCAGTAATTCTGATTTCTGCACTTAGTTCAGTTTTTTCAATTTCTAATGCTGAATTAAGTAATGCTATTTTTGCATTTTCAATTTTTGTAGGCATCCCACTATGGACAATTTCTTTATCTAAAACAATTCCTTTGATAATTTGTGTATCATCAATTGAGCCACCAGCTTTCTTTTCTACTTTAATATTTTCAAGATCAACAGAATAAGCATCGCCTTTCTTTGTTGCAATGCTAAGAACAGCATCAACGATAATTTTGGAAAGGAATGTGCTATCTTCAGAAATTAATTTTGATTGCATACTTGTTGTAGCAATTTTTAATAGAGATGCTCTATCATCAGGCTGAATTTTCTTTGCCATATCAGAGTAAATTTCAAGTGTTTTATCAGCTGCTGCTTGATATCCATCGATAATAGTTGAAGAATGAACATCTTTGTTAAGAAGGTCTTCAGCTCTGGCCAATAATGCACCCCCAAAAATCACAGAAGATGTTGTACCATCTCCTACTTCATTATCTACAGTTTTAGAAATTTCAACCATCATTTTGGCTGCAGGATGCTGAACATCAATTTCTTTTAAAATTGTTGCACCGTCGTTTGTAATAGTAACATCACCTAAGGAATCAACTAACATTTTATCCAATCCTCTAGGTCCAAGACTGCTTCTAACTAATTGTGCGACTAGTTTTGCTGCAGCAATATTATTTTGTTGAGCATCTTTACCTTTTTGCTGTAATGCACTCTCTTTGAGAACTAAAACGGGTCCATTAGGTCCTTGTTGAATTGATGCCATTTAGATTCAGCTTCAATCCACTGAATCCCCCTTTTTAACATTTACTTAGTAGATCGGTGAAATGTAACAGCGTTTTTTCACATCAACAATTCCACCAGAAAGAATTCTAACAGACGGTAGTGCCAGAAAAGGCAGGAATAACGGAATCAAGTGTGGTCTAGAAAATTTAGAACCTGAATCCACAATAGTATTATTGATTTTTTCAAAATTAGATGAAACTTTTTCAAAAGAATCCGTAGAAATAATCCCACCAAACTGCAAAGGTAGTGAAGCAGCAATCTTTCCAGATTTGACTACAACCAGACCACCCTGATTCCTGATAAGATGATTTGAAGCAATTGCCATATCAGAATCATTTGATCCAATTACGATCATGTCATTTTCATGAAAACTCCATGTTGAGGCAAATGCACCAATGTCTGCGCCAAAATTTTCAAGAAATCCCATAGAATGTTTCTTAGTCCCATGAACTCTATCAAATGCTGCAACTTTCCAAATATCAGAATCTAATGAAGCTGATACATGGCCATCTTTAGAATGAAGTTCGGCAGAGCCTATCTTTGTAATAATTTCAGTTTGCATGTAGATGGTATTTGCAATAACATCTTTCTTTTTTGATTTTATAACAAAGTCATTTTCAGAGAATTTTTTTAATTTTACAGTTTTTTTAATCCAAGACGGGATTATTTGTTTCTTAATTGGTGCGACTATTTGTCCATTAGATACTACAAGTTTGCCTCCAACAAAGACTTTGTTTGGTTTGAATGATTTTAAATCATCAAAAATTAAAATATCTGCTAATTTTCCAGGAGCAATTCCACCAAGATCTTTTCCCATATTATAATAATCAAAATTGTTCTTTGATGCCATAGTAACTGCATCTATTGGGGTTAGACCAAGTTTGATTGATTCTCTTATGCAGTGATCTATATGACCAAATTTAGACATATCAAGTGGATCAAGACCATCAGAACAGAACATTAAGCGATTAAGATATGTTCCATGAGACAGAACATGTGGAATTATTTCCTTTAAATCACGTCTAATAGAACCCTCTCTGATCATTATCCACATTCCAAGACGTAATCTTTCTAAAACTTGATCAAAATTTATTGGTTCATGACAAGATAAGATTCCAGATGAGACATATGCATTGAGTTTTTTCTCACTTGCACCAGCAGTATGTCCATTAATTATGCAATCATATTCCAACATTGATGAAAGTGATTTCATTGTTTTTGGTTCACGTGAAGTAACTTTAGTCCAAGAAAAAACTTCACCTAATCCAAGTACATGTGGATGCTTCACTGCAGATTTTTCTTGAGATAATGATAATGATTTACTACTACTAAATTTTGCATCTACTGGAAGACCGCCTGGAACTACTTGGAAAATCCGGATTGGAGTATTCTCACCAAGTTTTAAAAATTCTTGAAAACCCCGATACCCTCCCACACTTACTATATCAATAGGATCAGAAAATAGAGAAGTTACACCACAAAGTAAAGCCTTTTTTACAAATTCAGATGGTAAGACGAATTGATCAATGTGTAAATGCGGATCTGCAAAACCAGGACTGACATATTTTTCTTTTACATCAATTACAATAGTTTTTGGACCAACAGTATGTGTTGCATCTGGACCAACATAGGCAATTCTGTCATTGATAATAGCAATCTGAATTTTTGGAATTATTTCTCTTGTATAAACAGACAGTAAATTGCAATTTTTTAAAATCAGATCGGCTTTCTTATCACCCATTGCTACAGAGTTAAGGGACAAGATCGAATTTGCTAGGCTCGAAGTCACTTCTTTTAATTGGTTTTTGCGCCTATTATAGATTCAATGCTTAAATTACGGTTGAAGAGGTTTTGTTGATATGAACATTCCTAAGGTGATCAGAAAGTATTGTGCAAAATGCAAAACACATACTGAACAAAAGGTCTCCATTTACAAGGCTGGAAAAAGAAGAGGTTCTGCAGCAGGTGAGCGTAGACATGCAGAACGTAAACAGGGATATGGTGGACAAAAATTCCCAAAATTAGCAAAACCAGCCAAAGTTACAAAGAAAGTTACTCCTCTTATGACATGTACTGTTTGTAAAAAGAAATACAATAAAAAAGGCGTTAGAATTAAGA
>CALNZF010000118.1:0-7204 GCA_942490965.1 uncultured Nitrosopumilaceae archaeon
GTTTCCCAATACGATCTCAGCCAGGTGAAGTCTACGAACAGACGACCATCCATAAATTCTCAGTCGAATAAGCTTCGAGAGCGTACTTTCAAACTCGAGAAAGGGCCATCATGGTTTTGCGATTGCTGCCTGCTGCGCTGCTGACTATTTTGTTGCTGGTTATACCAGCCAAAGAATTCCTGCTGGCAGCCGAATCCGTGGATGTGGTTGATGTCGAAGGTCAGCCGCTGGGGGCCAATGTTAAACGACTGATCTCTGCCCTGGATTATCTGGGGCCCACTGTCTGACGAGCTGGTGCAAAAACTGACTGTCGCCAGCGAACAGCGCACCGCGAATGATTCAGAAACTGCTCGACCCTGAAGTCCTGTGTGTGGTCTCGCTGAATCCCGAAGTCCGAACCAAAGTCGCTCGGGGGCCTGCACAAGCAGTGCTCCAGCAGGGGGCTTTCACGCCTTTTCTGGATCAAAGTGATCAATCAGAGTACGGTGACCCGTCAGTTACAGATCTCCAGCCCGCTGGCAGGTGCCGTCTATTCTGGAGCTGCGTTGAACAGCTCGAATGGCAGGCACAAACCGAACTCAATCAGAACGAGAATAAACAGTCGGCCTCGGATCGCTTTCTGGAAGTCGAACTGTTCCAGGCCAGTCCCATGACCGTTCGTCTGAGTGGGCTGGAATGCGAATATGTACTCGCTTTGATTTATTGCCATGAATCGGGCAAACGGGAAGCAACCCTCGGCTTTGATGTCGGGACCGTCACTCAGGACATCGGATTTCGCGTAGGAAGTACCGATTCTGTTTACCGTGAAAAAGGCAATTCCCGTGAAACTCGCGATCCGGGATTTCGATGGCAAAACGACTGCGGCGCGACTGCAGTTCCGCGATCAACAGAAGCGGGTTTACCCACTGCAGGCCAAACGGCTGGCTCCCGATTTCTTCTTTCAGCCACAGATTTATCGACAGGACGGCGAAACCGTTCTCTTGCCAGCCGGTGAACTGGAAATGGAATATTGCCGCGGCCCCGAATACCAGCGACTGACTCGAAAGATAATCAGGTTTCTGCCATCAGAACCGAACCGTAGACAGCGAATCTGCAGCGATGGGTCGAACTGGCGCGATTATGTAAACTTTTCTGGGGACCACCATTCACGCGGCTGGTTGTGCACACTACGACAACCCGACCCAAGGGCGTTACTCCGTCCGACATGTTCACGCAGGTCAAAGGCGAGGGGCTGAACGTCGGCTGCGTGTTGACCTGGGGGCCCCTGCTTTGACCTTCAACGCCAGATTTTTCCATCCTCAGCCGACGACGTCAGCGAACCAAGACGATTTTGAAATACGACTTGGAGATCAGCGGCTTTGGTCGGCCGCGCTGGGTCATGTCTGTCCCTTGAATCTCGAGAACCAGACCTATCCCGGGTCGGAACGGATCGAAATCGAGGCTGGCCCAGCTGGACGGTGCCTGTCCCAAGCGTGGTGCAAGGAGCAGGGGGTGTCACCGGCTACCCCCATTCGGCACTGCGAGTGAATCCACCCCAGGCGGCGATCAGAATGATCAACGAACTGGATCGCGATCAGTCTGAATCGATCAACGCAGAAGAAGCCGGCCAGGGCCTGTTACCAAAAACGTTCGCGTCGATTGACGAAGACGGTGATGGCCAGCCAATGAACAGGAACTGACATTGTACCGGAACAGTCTGCTGATGAATTACCGAACCTGGCAGTAACGAGATGAACGGGGGAGGTGCCATGAAATCTGTGTCAGCACTGCTGAAGGTGTCTGCGACTTCGTGAGTGCCATGGATACCGAACGGATTCCGGAAAGGAATACCTGGTACCATTTGAACTGTGGTTATCCCCTCAAAGTCAGCGGCGAAGTTCACCTGGATTTCCCTTAAAAATTGAGGATATGCTGTTAAAACCAGATAATTTGTGCTCGGATTTTACATCTAATGATACATCGTTTGGGGGTGATTTTCGTCTAAACATCAGGCTATCGCCTCATATGATGTGAACATATCATGAATCATCGTGATATTCTATACCTCGTTTAGAGTAAAAAGAAAATGTTGTTCAAATGAACGAACATGCGTTAAAACGCACAGGTTACGCATAGATACTGAAATTGAAATTTAATATTTTTAAAGATAGTTTATCAGCATTGCAAAAATTTCAACCTGTAACCAAATTAGATTTTAAACCAAAAAAGACCGCCGTTAAAACAGTCGAAGATGAATTAGACGATGACTTTAAAATTCCAAAATACATGACATTGTCAAAACTGGATTGGGACAACAATGAAATCCATGCGGGGATAATTAAAGATCCTACAGCCAAGGGAGGATTAAGATACCAGGTTATAGAACCAGTCCTTTCAGAAAGAGATCAAAAGGCATTTGAAATAATTAAAAAACTTTTGATGACCGAACTTACAGTTTCACTACATGACATTAAATCAAAAAAAGACGCAGAAAGAAGACTAAAAAAGAAAATATCCTCAATGATTAAAAAATACAGATTAAAAATTCCTCCAAGAAACATTGCAAAAATAAATTATTTTGCAGTAAGAGATTTTGTATATCTTGGAAAAATAGAGCCTTTGATGCGGGACCACATGATAGAGGAGATCAGTTGTGATGGAACAAATATCCCCATATACATTTGGCACAGAGAACATGAATCAATGCCGACCAACATCATATACGAGACAGACGTAGAATTAAATAATTTTTCAAGAAAGATGGCATATGTTTGTGGAAAACATGTCTCAATGGCAGACCCAATTATTGACGCATCATTGCCAAACGGAAGTAGAATCAATCTAACATTGGGCCATGAAATCACAAAGAGAGGAAGCACGTTTACAATCAGAAGGTTTAGAGCAGATCCGATTACAGTTATCGACTTGATAAAATTTGGAACAATGTCAATAGACATTGCGGCATACATGTGGTATTTGGCAGAAAAAAAGTCAACCATGCTTGTTGCAGGAGGAACTGCCAGTGGCAAAACTACCGCACTCAATGCATTAGCCACATTCATCAGACCAGGGGAAAAGGTAGTCAGCATAGAGGATACCCAGGAGCTTAATCTACCTCATGAGAACTGGATTCCTGCAGTATCCAGGCAAAATTTTACAGACACACAGGTAGGAGAAATCAACCAATTTGATCTTCTCAGAGCAGCCCTAAGACAAAGACCAGACATCATCATTGTTGGAGAAACCAGAGGAAGAGAGGCATACACATTGTTTCAGGCAATGGCTACAGGTCACGGAGGATTTTCATCAATTCACGCAGATTCTGTGGATGCAACATTGACAAGATTGACATCATCCCCAATGGATGTGCCAAAGGCACTAATCTCAAACAGCCTGGATTTGATCACACTTCAGTTAAAAATCAGAGTGGGTGATAAATCACTAAGAAGGATCATTCAAGTTTCAGAAATTGACGGGATTGATGAAACGACAGGAAATATCAAAACTCATGAGATTTTCAAATGGAACCCCAAAACAGATGTTCATGAATACATGGGGAATAGTGTGATTTTTAGAAAACTCAAAGAACGGGATGGGGACAGTGAAGAAAAAATCAACTATGAACTAACAAAAAGAAGATTGGCATTAGAATGGATGGTAAAAAACGACATTCGAGATCATAAATAAGTGTCTGCAAATGTAATGGACTATTATGCAGATCCTGAACGATACTATGAAAGAAAAAGATTAGAGGTGCAAATTTGAAACTGGTCGGAAGTAAACAAAAAAAGAAGATTCAAGAAGAATCCGTAGGTCAATTGCACGTGTATAGCTATAAACTTCTAAATGATCATGTAAAATTCCTACATCCAAAATTAACATCATTGGATAAATCAATCAAGCAAGCAATGATGCCAATTCCATTTGAGGTCTATGTTTCAAGCATGGTGTTCTTTAGCATGATTGCAGGGGTAGCAGGTATTGTCATGGGAGTCATTGCATCTCAGTTCATCAATATTCAGCCAGCAAGCATGGGAATGATTCTTCCGCTCCTAAGTGGTTTGTTGCTCTTTGGAATGACATTTGGAATACTGCAAATGATCCCAGCAATCAGAGTAAAGAACAGATCAGCAAAACTTGTTGAAGAGATACCTCATTTTATTGGGTACATGTCAACTCTGGCAACAAGCGGTCTAACACTAGAGGGAATTTTCAAAGCAATAGCAAAAGAAGACACGGATGAAGACATTGTAAAAGATGCAAGATTCATCGTAAGAAATATCGATATTTTAGGAATGGATTTGATCACCGCAATCAAAGATTTGGTTCACAGGACACCATCTGGGCCATATTCAGAATTGCTAGAAGGGGCAATTGTTACAGTTTCATCAGGAGGAGACCTCAAAGAATACTTTAACGCAACAGCTAAAGTCCAGCTAGAGGAGAAGAAAATGCTAATGCAAAAAACAACCGAATCACTAGGCAGCGTTGCAGAAATCTATACAATTTTACTAATTGTATTCCCATTACTTGCAGTAATCATGTTATCCATCATGGGAATCATGAGTCCAAGTCTTGCAGGATTTGATTTGTTAACGTTGATGAATATTCTAACATTTGCAGTAATCCCACTTAGCGGAGTGCTGATGCTTGTCATGATGGATACAATGGTGCCAAAGAGGTAAAAGATATGGAAGTAGTTAAACGAAAAGAGAATGCAAAACAAACCAGGAAAAAGTTCAGGGCACTAGAGCCAACAAAATCAATATTAAGCAACAACATACTAAGGACAATTACATATTCATTAATTGCATCAATTAGTGTTCTTTCAATGAGTTTCTTTTTTTCAGAATATTCAGATTCCACTACAATTAGAGATGTCGGATTAATCTTTGGAATCATGGTGGGAATCATTCCATTGACCATACACCAGTTAAAAGAAGTTCAAAGAAGGGACAACATCGATAGAAATCTTCCAGTATTCCTACTTGCATTGTTAAGTTCAGTGCAGAGTGGTGCAAATCTAATCAAGGCCATAGAGCAAGCAGGGGAGAGAAATTTGGGTGCACTGACTCCAGAATTAAAAAATCTTAGAGCGAACATTAGTTGGGGAACTCCAATTGAGGACGCATTTGAGAATTTTGCAGAAAGGACAGGAACTAGAGTAGCAAGAAGAGTCACAGTATTGTTGGAAATGGCAATGAAGATTGGAGGAGACGTATCAGAAAATCTAGAGATGATTCAAAAACACGTATCTGAAATGCAAAATATCGAGAAAAGTAGAAAATCAGCATTGGCCCCATACACATACACAATTTACATTTCATTTTTTGTGTTTTTAGCAGTTGCAGTATTACTGACAACCAGTTTTTTTACTGAAATTGAAAAAGTTCAGGACGGATTACTCGCATCTGGAAGTGGGACAGAGGGGTTGTTTGGCTCACTTGCAAGTATGGAAATTGACAAATTGGAATCAGCATTATTCAACATGGCAATTATTGAGGCACTGTTTGGAGGGCTTGCAGCAGGCAAGATTGGTGCCGGATCATATGTAGCAGGCACAAAACACGTTGTTGCCATGATTGTGGTTGCAGTTATTGCATTTAACCTTCCAATGTAAATTGCAATTAAGACATTTTTTAAATTAATTGTACAATATGAAAATAAAATAAATCATAACATGATAAGATAATAACATGATAAACTGTATCAATTGAAAAAGACAGTTTTTTGATTGTTTGTAATATGCCATACAAGCACACCCTTTAGTGATCATCAATCTTTAAGAAAGTACCAAAAATGGAAATACCAAATTTTGAAGGACATAGGAATTGTACGAAAGTACTAAATGCAATCCCACAAAATGAGCCTAGGGCAAAGAGGTTGAGAAAATAAAATGATGTCTTATCAAGAACATGTAACAGGCATAGCATCAGAACTAGAAGAGATTTTAGATCTTGATGATTTAGAAGCTAAAGTTTATCTCAATTTGCTTAGGGCAGGACCAATTACTGCCAGTGCACTTGCAAAAGAATTGGATATTGACAGAGCAAGAATGTATAGAACAGTAGACAAACTAGTAAGCAGGAATATCATTTCAACAACACTGTCAAGTCCTAAATTATGCATAGCAGCAGATCCTCATGATGCATTAAAAATTGCATTAGGAAAGAAGGAAGACGAAGTAAACAAAATTAAAAAATCAGGTGAAGCAATAATCGATAAAATCAACAGTGAAATTACATCTAGCCAAATAAGCACAGTCCCAACATTTAGAGTGGTTCAAGGACGTCAAAACATCTATGCAGATATTGCCCATTTAATTGAAAATTCAACTGGAATTACATACATTGCAACAACACTAGATGATGTATCAAGAATGTATCACAGTACAATTCCAGAAAAAATCAGCATTTGTGAAAAGAATGGAGGCATAGTAAGATTACTGGTAGACATGACTGATCCAAAATTAGCTCCATTTGTTAAAAGATTCAATGCCACTGAAACACGAATAGGGAAACTGCCATCTAAGGGAAGAATGGTAGTTCAGACAAACAAGAAAATGATAATGTCAGATTCTGCAGCATCATCTCAGAATTCAAATGCAGATTCAGATTTTTCACTTTGTACAAATTCTTCCGAAATGGTGGATAATATTTTCACATTATGCTCATTTTTGTGGGATGTGTCAAAACCACTCAAAACAATTGATGTCAAAAATTTTGTTAGAAAAACAAAATCTTAGATATTCATAATATTGTGTAAAAGTAAGAGTTTCATAAAAAGCGAGCCTGAATAATTCGAAATCGTTAAAAGGTATTAATTCCCAGAGTTGGAAATGGCAATAGAAGTATTTGATGAAGGCAAAATGAGAGAACTATCAGAGGAAAAAAGAATGCAAGAATGTGAACATGTCATAAAAAATAATGACGATGAATCAAAACGTTGGGATGCAGTGTGGCTAATAGGAGAATTAGCAGAAAACAAAACTGAAGAAGACCCAATGTTCAACAAAGTAGCAGACGTCATCGAATGGGTTATGAAACATGATAATAATGGAGTAGTAAAACATGAAGCATCATTTCAAATCGCAGCAAGAAATATGCGTTCAAAAATTCCAGTACTTATTGATGCAGCACTACACAGTGAAAGTGTTCTAACTAAACACGAGTCTATCGAATCATTAGGATTAATGAGAGCATTCGAGGTAGAAGATATGATTAAA
>CALNZF010000119.1:0-12030 GCA_942490965.1 uncultured Nitrosopumilaceae archaeon
ATAATTCCTTCAAGAGTTTTATTTTTATCAAGTATTATTACCAAACTGATTCTGTGTTTTTTCATTAATTTTGCACATTTTCCAACTGAATCCTCTCTAGTAAGAGTAAACAATTCTCTTGGTTTGAAATCTTTTGCTTTTACAGATTTTATTGGTTTTGTACCCAATTGATAAATTTTTTTTGCAATATCTTTTTCAGTTATTACTCCTACTGGTATATTTTGATTTGTAACTATCACACGTTTTACTTTGTTTTTTAATATTGACTCTCTTACTTTCATGAGTGTTATGTTGGGATTAACCGTGATTGGCTTGCTGATTAATTCTGATAATTTTAAATTTTTTACATCCATTATACTCTACTTTCATATTTTTGATAAATACGTCGTTAACAATATCATGCCTGAAAATCATATTTGATAATAATTAGAAACATATTAAGTTCTAGTTTTCATGTGTTGCATATGGCTGAAAAAGTTCCTTTGTTTGTAATTGGCTTGCCTAAAGATGAACCTGCCAATGAGATACTTTCATCGAAATTTGGTGGTTCGTTAGATAAAGTCCAACAAGTATTATCTCATATCATTGAAGCTAAAATTGCCGTGGAATCTCAAAATCCTGAGGGCTCTCGAACTCATTATGATGCCACTGCTACTGTTAAAACATCAAAAAATCAATTAATCTACACTGCTTCAGGTTGGGATATTTTAAAAATTGCTGATGAATTATGTAAAAAATTGGAGGGTGAATTAAGCAAACATGATCATAACCGTCAAAAAGACAGTATCCGTAAAAAGGAATATTAGTATTGTTTAAAAATATTCTAGTTCCATTTGATCTGTCTGTCCAATCTACTAGGGCCTTTAAGGTTGCATTAGATATTGCTAAATGTCGTGATTCTAAAATAACCCTACTTACATGTCTTGAAGGTGATGCATGGCATCACAAATACTATGATGCAAGAGCTGATTCTGAATTAATTAAAAAACAAAAAAAAGTTACAACAGAACATTTTGAAAAATTAACATCTCTTGCAGATAAAAATAATGTTTCTATTAAATCTCAAATACTGACATCGAAATCTGTAGTTAATGATATTGTAACTTTTGCAAAATCTCGAAAATATGATCTTATTGTAATTGGATCTCATGGTAGAACTGGTTTTGATAAATTACTTTTAGGCAGTGTTGCAAATGGCGTTTCTCAAAAATCCGCATGTCCTATTCTGATTGTAAAATAAACCGAATGTGGTGTAGTTGATTTCAATTGTGGGTAGTGGTCGAGTTGGAGCCTCTGTTGCATTTCTTTGTGTATCTAATGCGTTGGATGATGTTTTACTTGTTAATCGAAACAAGAACAAGGCAATTGGTGAGGCATTAGATATTGCAAGTGCAATTCCTGGAAATTCTAAATTCTCCATTCGTGGAACTGATGACTATTCTCAAATATCTGGCTCCGACATCGTTGTGATTACTGCAAGTGTTGGTGTCTACCTGAAAGATAGAACTGAAAATATTGTACTACAGGTAAAGATGATAAAAGAAATTGCACAAAAAATTAAACAGTATTGCCCATCTGCGATAGTTTTGATAGTTTCTAACCCTCTTGATGTTTTGACTTATTTTTTCCAAAAAGAAAGTAATCTGCCTAGATTCAAAGTAATTGGTATTGCGTCTAGTCTTGATACTAGTAGATTTCGTTATTTCATATCTGAAATGCTATCCGTTCCACAATCCTCTATTTCAAACGCTCTTGTTTTAGGAGAACATGGAGATTCCATGGTTCCTATTTTCTCTGGTGTCACTGTTGGTGGTAATCCTCTTTTTTCCATGATTGACAGTAGAGATTCTATTACTGAAGATGTTCGAAATTACTGGAAAAAATTAAGATCTTTTAAGAGTAGATCTCAATTTGGTATTGCCAAAAACACATTTGATGTCATTGATTCTATTTTACACAAAAAAGAAATTGCCATTCCTGTATCTGTGGTTCTTGAAGGTGAATATGGAGAAAATGGTGTTGCTATGGGTGTACCTGTAAAAATTAACCAAAATGGAATATGTGAAATACAAAATGTAAAACTTGATGATACTGAATCATCGTCTCTGAAAAAATCATCTGAAAAGATTCGCAATCACATTAAATCTATTCATGTTTGATTCCTTAACTTTTTTAGTTTTTGTTGGTGTTTGTTACAAAGTTTTTTATTTTTAATTTGTGAGTAAAACAAATCTTTTTGCCAATGAGCATTAAATAACCTGCATTCCTTTTTCTCACAAAACGCCTCTCCTGTCTCATAGTACATTATAGCTTGCAATACATATCCTTCTGTAATTACACTTAATCTCGAATCATGATATTCTAAAAATTCACCTTTGTATTTTTTTTTAATTTCTTCAATTTTTTCTTCTGAGAAATTTGTCATTAAATCTAAATAGTATTGCTTAGGTTTTGCTGGAGCCTCTATGATCCCAGTTGTTGAAATTATTGTGGGATTGGAACTAATCAGTGCTCTAGCATGATATCTGAAATCATCATTATCAAAAGTTGCAGTAATCTTGTTTGTAAAAATTATGTGTAATATGTTATCTGTAGTTGAAATATTCTCTGCGATGATGTTTTGTAATTCAAACCCATCATACAATGTCATCACCTCTTGCTCGGTCATGTCTATGTTTTCTTTTTCAATTTGAATTTCTTCATGTGTTGGAATATGTTTTTTGAATTGTTTTTTTAAATCAAAAATTCGTGCTGATGCTATTTTTTCAAATGTTTTATCTTCCAAATTATTAAAAAAGGAATCTTTTATCTCGACTTTGATTTCAAATGTTTCTATAATGAATTGTTTTATTTTTTCTATCTGAATCTCTAGAACTGTAGGTTCATTGTATAAAATAATTTTTGAAATTTTCACTAAATTAGAGATTATCTTGACTGCTTATCTTTCTAATGTTTAATTTTTTTAAAGACTTGGATTATTTTTATGCTTCAAATATTGCTAAAATTTGCATTAAATTTTTAATTTTAAACTACAATCGAGTTGATTTCTTCACTATTCTTATACGATTTTGCTAGATTAGTTCAACACTTCCACTTTTGTTTATAAATAAATGAAAATCTTAAAAAATTAATTTGTAGGATTCATCAATGCAGCACGTTCTTTTGTTTTTTGATCAACCAATGCATTGACATATTTGCCTGGCTCTGCATTACAATTCCCGATGTTTACTGCAAACCCATCCATAGTTTCAGCAATACATCCATCGTTTGTAATTGCTATTATCTTTACCATCTCTATTTTTTCTGCTGGTGCAGTATAAAACATCAAATATGCAAAAAGTAGACCTGCTCCTAGAGCTATTACTCCGCCTATGATGAAAGTGGAATTTTTACCAGATTTTTTATTTGAAGATGGATTTACTGCCATGTTTTACTACCTCTAACTCCAAATAAAAAGAATGCACTTATTTCTCAATAGTGAGTGTTGGATATCAAAAAATCAATGCTCTCTATCTATTGACTTTCTCAAGTGGAATTGCAACTTTGTTTAAATTATCTGTTTTTAAATAAAATTAGCCTATTCCTGGAGGTAGAATTGATGCTGATCTTCCAGATGTATTTTCAAAATAATTTTTAGTTTCAGCAATTAATTTTTCATTTTCTTTACTTATTTTCTCTAATTGTTCTTCAAATTTTTCAGTTTCAACTTTAACTTTTATTATATCTGAAAGTGTTTTAATGGATTTTATGATTGCATCATCATCTGGAAACATCATTCTGCAAGTAGTGTACAAAACAATACATGGTATTTTGGAATTTTTTAGTGCAGAAATAACACTCGCATCCACGCCTAGAATCACTGCACCTGGTATGTTTGGCAAATTGTATTCCTCTAAAAGATATTTGGAATTTTTGTTAGCTATTACTCCATACGAAATAGGATCGTTTTTCTTATTTTCATATGCCTCTAAACCACGCGGAATGATGATTTTTTTGATGTTGTTATTTTTTGCAAATTCTATTGATTTTATTATTAGATCATATGTGTAGATTGGATTCAATGGTATGTTGGATAGAATTGCATATAGATTATCTTTACTGTATATGCGAACTGGCCCATAAATTTCTCCATCTCTAATTGCATATGATGGTGATATTTTTGTGAATTCTAGTTCTCCAATGTCTTTCATTCCTAGCTGTGCTGTGAGATAAGATACTGCAAAAGCACCTACTAACCCTGCACTGGGGAATGCAATAATTAACATCTTTTCATTTGTCATTTTATCGGAACTCAACAAATCAGTATCTGAAAACAAAATAAATCATACTCTCTTGATTTTCAGCATTGATTCTCTGAATGGAAACTGGGTTTGGCACAATACTTGATAATTTCAAGGATTATCTGTCAAAGCACCAGGAATATTTTTTACTATCTTTCTAATTCTTTGATTTTTTGTGCTGTAATTTCTGCTGCTCTCTTTCCAGAGTATAGCATTGAACCAAAAGTTGGTCCCATTCTTGCCAATCCATGTGTTTCTGTAACTGACATTCCAGCTGCAATTAATCCTGGATACACTTCTCCTGTCTTGTGGACTACGTGTTCTTCCCCATCGTTGACATGCATAGGTTCCATTCCTTTCCATTTTGCTAATCCTCTATCTACAAGTCTTTTTACGGCAACTGAATCATGGCCTGATGCATCTATGATTATTTTTGCTTCAAGTGCAATTGGATCAACACAAGTAATGTTGCGTGGTAATGCTGAAACTGGCATCCAATTGACAACAATTCCTGCAACTCTTCCGTTTTTCAAAACCAAGTCATCGAATTTAGTTAATTGTAAGAATTTTACTCCTGCATCACATGCTGCTGCAATTAATTTTGACACTGCATGTGGACCTGGTGTTAAGTATAATCCATCTGCAACTTTTTTGTATGGTATTCCTAACTCGTCCCAGAATTTTTGTGCTGGTTCTCTAACTGTGACTGGATTCATCATATATCCTCCTAACCAATAACCGCCACCTAGGTAGTTGTTTTGTTCAATAACTAAAACCTTGTAACCCATGTTTGACAGTTCTCTACTAGCTGTTAATCCTGCAGGACCTGCACCAATAATAATGACATCTGATTCTGCTCTATCAATTAATACATCATGAAATTCATTTGCAATTGCACGTGTAATTTCAACTTCACGTACGTCTGTAAAAATTTTCTCTGATTGTTCTGCCACTGTTGCTTCTTGCATGAATACCCACCGTTTCCTGAACAATTAATACTTTCCCACATTTGATTTTGAAAAATTAGGTAATACTAATTATTTCTAAAATTTGACTTTTCGTAGAAATAGGAAAATTTTGTACGTTGAGAAAAATATTTCTCCTAAAACCCCCAAATTTCAAAAATTTATATCTAAACTAAAAGAAATTTCATTGTATTGACTATATCTGATCTTACACAATCTTCACCTGATAAAAAATCCAAAATAAACTGGTCTAGAATTGAGGAGGCAGATGATTTTGCAAATACTGTGAAATTATATCGTCAAGGGAAGTATAATGAAGATAGTTTTAGACGATATAGACTCCAGCACGGGGCATATGGAACTAGAATGACTAGTGACTATGCCATGGTTAGAATAAAACTTCCTGCTGGTGAAATTTATCCTGATCAAATTGAAAAAATATCTCAATTAAGTGAACAATACTCTATTGGCAGTGCACACTTTTCAACTAGAGAAAACATTCAACTCCATTGGGTAATTCTTGAAGATGTTTCTGAAATATTTAGAGGATTGGCCGAAGTTGGATTGACATCTAGAGAAGCGTGCGGGAACTCTGTTAGAAATGTGATGTGTAGTCCTTTGTCTGGTGTTTGTCCTGATGAAGAATTTGATGCAACTCCTTATGCTCTTGCAACTGCAAGATTCTTTTTGAGAAATCCTATGGCTCAAAATCTTCCTCGTAAATTCAAATTTAATTTTACATGTTGTGAGAAACATGGAATGGTAAGAATGGTGGATGTAGGATTAATTCCACAAATTAGAGAAATTGATGGAACTGCTCAAAGAGGATTCAAAATTTTCTTGGGTGGTGGATTGGGGAATAAATCTTATGTCGGACATCAGTTAGAAGACTTTACTCCTGAAGAAGACTTACTTTACACTTCAATTGCTGTAATGAGAATATTTGATAGAATGGGTGATAGAAAAAATCTCGCTAGAAATAGAATGAGATATTTGGTAAATGATATGGGTTGGGACAAATTTCAGAATCTTGTATTCAAAGAAAGGGCTGTAGTTCGAGCTACACAATCAGTTATCACTCAACTAGAAGTTGATCAAACCCCGGATGTAATTAAAAGACCAATTCGAATCTCTGATGAGAATGGTGGGGAGACAACTGCTGATGGATATGCTAGATGGCTCAAAACTAACACAGTAAAACAAACACAAGAAGGATATCGTTCAGTATTCCTTACTCTTGAAGCCGGTGATATTACTGCAAGCCAACTGTATGGATTGGCTGATATCATTCGGCACTTTTCATCTGAAGGTAAAGGAAGATCTGGCTTTTCACAAAATATTGCTCTACGATACGTACATGAGGATGATTTATCTCGCCTGTATTCTAAACTAATTGAGACTGGATTAGCAAAATCTGGCGCCTTAACCATGACTGCGCCTATTGGATGCTCTGGAACTACTTCTTGTAATCTGGCATTAACTAATTCACATAGATTGGCAAAAGAAATCCAAAGAAAATTCTTGGAACTAAAACTAGATGAAGATGATGATCTTAGTGATTCTTCAATTAAGATTAGTGGATGTCCTAACTCATGTGGACAACATGGAATTGCAACACTCGGATTCTTTGGTGGTGGTGGACGTGTTGGAAAAGACATGTATGCTAATTACCAAATGTCAATTGGTGGACGTTCTGATGGTGATACGATGTTGGGACAAACTCTTCTTAGAGTTCCTGCCAAACGAGTAATCCCTGTAATTCTAAAAATAATTGAAATATTTAAAGCAAATAAAAAATCTGATGATACTTTGAAATCTTGGGTTCATAGAGTTGTAAATGGAAATGAAGATTCAGAAATTAAATCAATTGTAGATATCAAAAAAATTCTCGAACCGTTAATTATTCCACCCACTATTGAAGAAGATCCTGATTTCTACTTGGATTATGGAAGTGACTCCAGTTATCACACAAAGACTGGCAAGGGTGAATGTGCTGCTTGACTGACGCTGCTAAAATTACAACTGATGTAGACTCTTTGCGTTCAGAAATTCGAGACAACAGTGTTAGAGTAATTGATGTTAGACGCGAAGCTGATTATAAACAAGACCATATTCCAACTGCAGTAAATTTACCACTTGCAACTCTTTTGTCTGATGACAGTCCTGAACGTGTTTTGAAACTAGTGAATTCTATGGGAATTGATGATGAAACCCCTGTTGTAGTTTATGATGATACTTTTGGTGCATTAGCATCAAGAGTTGCATGGACTTTGGAATACTTGGGACATTCAGATGTCACTTTGTTAGAATCAACTTACAGTCATTGGAAATCTCTTGGATTGGAAAATGACTCTTCTACTCCTGACATTCAATCTAAAGAACACACTTTGAAATTAAAACCTGAAATCTTGGCAACTTCTGATTACTTGGAAACTGCCAAAACTCGAGATGATGTCATTTTGATTGACAATAGAGAAAGATTGAACTTTCTTGAACAACTCATTCCTGGAGCCATCAGTTTGCCTTATCGTACTTTGGCTTCAAATGACAAAATTTTACGCTCAAAAGATGACATGAAACGATTACTGGATAACCGTGGAATTGCTGGAAATTCTGAAATTATTACTTATTGTGGCAGTGTGGGTACTCTTTCAGGTCTGGCGTATTATGCACTAAAATCTGCTGGGCTGCCAAATGCCAAATTATACGTTCGTTCTTTCAAAGAATGGAAAAATCTTCAAAAACCTACTGAAAAACAAGAAGATGCAAGCTACTGGGATTTATCTGCTGAATGATTAAGCAATCTGATCTCTGAGTTTTTTTGTTACAGTTCCTTCAATGTTGTTGAAAAGTACCATCATTTTCTCTTTGTTATCTATAAGGTAATCTGCTCCTCTATCTTTTAATCTGATTTTCCACAATCTTATTTCTCTATGTTCATCAAAGAAAGTTTCTATCATTTGTTCTCCTGATTTTGTTGGGTCGATGAATTCATCAAAGATGTTAATTGTTTTTTCCACATCTTCTTCTTCTATTGCTTCTTTAACTGATTGAATCGATTGACTGAGTTGTTTTAAATTTTTAATTGGTCGAGGCAATGTTTTTTTGGTAATTCCAAACAACCCTTTCTTTTCTTTGCCTAGTTTTTCTGCGATGTTATCTGCAAGATCATAAATTGGTATTTTACTTAATCCGTCACGTTTTTCATTTTGTACAATTAGACCTTTCTCTAATAATTTTGTTAAAGCTGTAATTGCATCTACTTTATCTAGAAATGTTGTCCACACAATTGCGCCAACTGTGTGATATCCTTGCTTAACTGATTCTAAAACTACCACCTCTTCAATTCTTTTGAATCCTTCTTCAATTCTAACATTCATGAAGTCTTTATCTCTGATTGATCTTCTTGCATTTTTAACATCAATTTCTATAGATCGTTTTAGAGATTCCAACGCTTCAGGAACTTGATTTAGTAAAGATAAGAAACATGCTTTGTTGTACCATGCCATTCCATATGTTGGGTCTGATTCAATTGCTTTTTGTGCTGAATCGAGAGCTTTGGTATAATTTTTTTGCTCATAGTGCACTAACCCTTTAAGATTCCAAGCTTCTGGATTTGTAACATCAATTTCTAAAATTCTATCATACACTTTCAATGCTTCTTGATATTCTTCCAAATGAAATCTGGCATATCCAATTTTCATTAATGTTTCAAGACTATTTGGATCAATTCGTAATGCTTGCTCAAAAATCTCTATGGCATCTTCAAGTTTTTCATCTGCCATCAAATTGACTCCTTTTTTAAATAATCTTTTAAGATTGTAATCTACATCTACTAAACTTCTTTCCTGCGGGATGGTTTTTTCAATTTTTGTTTCCTTGACGTCTTTTGATTTTCTCCCGAACGGTTTCTTCACAGCCCAAATGGCGTTTTATCTAGATAAATACCAATCTTAATTGAGCCTATTGCTGAACATGTTGAATTTAAAACAGATTTTAGCGATCTAAATACAGAAATACTTGAAATATCCACAAACGAGTGTGTCATCTCAGCCACGATTAGAGATTCAAGGTCAGGCACCATTCAAACAATCTGGTGTTTATGAAGCTCAAATTGCAGTTACTGCTAGTAAACCCCCTGATGATGACATTCGTACAAAACAATTTTCGTCTTTATGGAGAGGAAATTTCCATCTTAGAGTAAAAGATGGGGTCTTTTCTGAAACTCTGGGTTCTCCAGCAAATCCTCTTCCTTCATCCATTGCCACTCTTGATAGAGTTTGGATTGTTGTTACTGATTTATTTTCTTCATTACATACTGTCTTTGATGTTCCTTTAGCAAGATCTGCATCTCAAACAAAACCTGAAATGAAACTTGAAACAAAAACAAATTTTGATGATCAAAAACCTGCCCGCTCTACAAAAACAAATGTTGTTGAAACAACTGGTTCTCCTGGTGACAAAGGTCCAACTGGTCCAACTGGTTCTCCTGGTGACAAAGGTCCTCCTGGTCCTCCTGGACAACAAGGACCAATGGGAATTAAAGGTCCTGAAGGTCCTAAAGGCCAACCTGGTGACAAAGGTCCAACTGGTGACAAAGGACCCCAAGGTGACAAAGGAATTTCTGGTGATAGAGGATTAACTGGGGATAAAGGAATTACTGGTGACAAAGGAGACAAGGGTGACAAAGGAACTAGTGGTCCTCCTGGTGACAAAGGAGAAAAAGGCTCAACGGGTCCAATTGGTGACAAAGGTCCATCTGGATTAAAAGGTCCACTAGGTGACAAAGGAGAAAAAGGTCCTACTGGATTAATCGGTGACAAAGGCTCTACTGGATTACGTGGTGTACCTGGTGACAAAGGAGACAATGGTCCACAAGGTGTACCTGGTGACAAAGGATTAACTGGTCCATCTGGTCCTCCCGGTGACAAAGGTCCAACAGGGCTATCTGGTGTACAAGGAGAAAAAGGAATTCAAGGTGGTCCCGGTCCAATTGGTGACAAAGGTCCAATCGGTCCAATTGGTGACAAAGGTCCATTAGGTCCTCCAGGACCACACGGTGACAAAGGATTAACTGGTCCAACTGGTCCACTAGGTGACAAAGGCTCTGTCGGTCCACCCGGTCCAATGGGTGAAAAAGGAAACAGGGGTGTTGAAGGACCAATTGGAGAAAAAGGTCCACAAGGTCCACAAGGACCAGCAGGTTCTAAAGGATTAACTGGAGTTCCTGGCCCTCAAGGAGAAAAAGGTGACAAAGGCTCAATGGGACCAATTGGAGAAAAAGGTCAAACTGGCCCACTAGGTCCTGTTGGAGAAAAAGGTCCACAAGGTCCACAAGGTTCCCAAGGTGAACGTGGAACAACTGGTCCATCAGGAGAAAAAGGTCCACAAGGTCCACAAGGAATTCAAGGTCCACAAGGTGAACGTGGTCCAACTGGCCCAATCGGTTCAAATGGTGAACAAGGTCCACCTGGAGGACAAGGTCCTGTCGGTCCAGCCGGTCCAAGAGGTCCGCCCGGTCCACCTGGAGAAAAAGGTCCATCTGGCGGAATGTCTGCAGAACAGAAAGCTCTCTTCATAGATTTATTGGAGATATTAACAAACAAAAATACAATTTCCACTGAAGAACAAATCAAATTAATGAGTTATCTTTATTGAGAAGTTTGATTTTTAATTTAAAATAATTATTTTAAAAATTCGTTTTCAGAATCTAAACTCATAAATGATTTCTTTTTCTTTATTTTATCGTTAATTTCTTTTAGCATCTTTTCCTTTTCTTCTTTTAACTGCTTTGCCATCTTTTCTACATTATTTACAGACATGTGGTATTTTGAAAAATGAATGTAATATTAATTGTGAATTATTTTTTTATTTTGATTGATGCTTTACAGTTAACACTGTTTTAGAATTTAGAAAAATGAAAACAATTCGTCGTCATTATGACGATTGTTAGTTGTTAACGAGATTATCGTCTTTTTGCTGCTTTTCTCTTTGGAGCTGCTTTCTTTACTGCTGCTTTTCTCTTTGGAGCTGCTTTGCGTTTTGGTGCTGCTTTTCTCTTTGGAGCTGCTTTGCTGCAGTCTTTCTAGTAGCTTTTCTCTTTGGAGCTGCTTTCTTTACTGCTGCTTTTCTCTTTGGAGCTGCTTTGCGTTTTGGTGCTGCTTTTCTCTTTGGAGCTGCTTTCTTTGCTGCAGTCTTTCTAGTAGCTTTTCTTTTTGGAGCTGCTGTGGTAGATTTTGCTGGTGATCTACGTTTAGTTGCAGCTTTTCTTTTTGTAGCCATACAGAATTCCGTAATTTCATCGTTTTTCAGTGGTTAAACTAAAGAAATTTACACAATTTGATTACAAATTATCAAGTAATTTTATTTAGATTTTTTTTATTTTGATCGTGAAATTTCCGATTTCTTCTTTTTCAAAGGATTTTTTTCTCCTCTGGTTCTATTTTTTTTCTGAAATTTTTTGATCTGTAAGGTATTTTGGGCGCAATATTGATTATTTTTTTCAAAATTATTTTTTTACATATTATTTTTAATTATTAGAAAAATTTTCATTGTAATTTTTTCAGATCTATTTTTGATTATACGCCACGTCTTTTGATGATGGTTAACACATCTTCATCTAGCATTATGTGATTCAAACCCACACGCTGTCCTCCGAACTTTACACTCTTTCCCCAAATTAACCCGTATCTGAACTCTCGTTTTAATCTTCGATGTAGTTTGTTACAGATATCTTCTACTGTGTCCCCCTCTCTTGCAATTAGTGGCTCTTTGAAATCTGCCTC